>JAJAYN010000166.1 GCA_026786225.1 Burkholderiales bacterium
ATACAGGGCGGATGGGTCGTCAAGACGTGTATCATTTACACATACATGTTTTCGGAAATCGCCCCGGCAGTATTCCCCTGAGTACCATGACTGGTGCCTGAGTAAGCGGCGCTGGTAGCTGGCAACGAACGTCCGTGTAACAACATTGTCGAAATGTTGTCGTAACGGCGAATCAATTTGAGGAGATCATCATGGGAAGTTTCAGCATTTGGCACTGGCTAGTCGTGCTCGTTATCGTTCTGCTGGTATTTGGTACCAAAAAGCTGCGCAACATTGGTAGCGACCTGGGCGGTGCCGTGAAGGGATTCAAGGACGGCATGAAGACAGACAATGAAGCCGACAAAAAGCCGGATCAAATTGTCGGGTCAACCATCGATGTCGAGGTGAAGGATAAGCAAAAGAGCTGAGCGCCGGACTCAGCGAACTTGCTGAATCTGCGCTGAATTCCCCTTGAATCCTTCTGCCGCAATTGGCTGACACGGAACGCCCATGTTTGACATGAGCTTTTCTGAAATCGCCGTCATTGGCGTTGTGGCGCTGGTCGTGCTGGGCCCCGAAAGGCTGCCAAAAGTTGCCCGGTCAGCAGGACACCTGTTTGGACGCCTTCAACGCTACGTCGCTACCGTGAAGGCGGACATCAATCGCGAGATGGACACATCTGAGCTCGCCAAGATCAAGCAGGAGGTTCAGGACGCGGCGAAGAGCTTTGAACAAAGTGTTCAGCAGCAGGCCAGCATTGTAGAGAGGGAAACGGCGGCAATCAGCCAATCCGTCGACCTCGACGTCGCGCCGAACGTTGACGCGACAGCAGCTTTGTCTTCGACACAAAGCGACATGCTTCGCCAGCAGGAGGACGGGTTGAGCGATGTGCCGAAGACCGCGATGAATGTTGATGTGTCTGCATCCACACCGACGGTGGCGACAAGAGTGAGCGGTTCGCCACAACAGGTTCATTCGTTTCAGGGCAATCTCGATTTTGGTATTGAACCCGTGCGCGTAGTGAAACAGGCATGAATGTGCAATGAGCGATAGTGTCAAAGATACATTTGTCTCGCACCTCGTCGAGTTGCGTAATCGCCTCGTCTATTCACTCCTTGCCTTTGGCGCAGTGCTTTTGCCGCTGGTGACGCCGCCGTGGTTTTTGGCAGGCAAGCTGTATGACATTCTTGCGCTGCCCATGATGGACGCCTTGCCACAAGGCTCGAAAATGATCGCGACCGGCGTGATCGCACCATTTTTTATCCCGCTAAAGATCGCCATGCTGGCCGCGTTTCTCGTTGCGCTACCGTTTATCCTCTATCAGTTGTGGATGTTCGTGGCACCGGGATTGTATAAACACGAAAAGCGCTTCGTGTTGCCGTTGATCGTTTCAAGTACGTTGTTATTTTTTGTTGGCATGGCGTTTTGCTATTTTTTCGTGTTCAAAATGGTTTTTACGTTTATCGCGCAGATGGCACCATCGTCGATACAGGTCTCCCCCGACATTGAAAACTACTTCAATTTCATACTTGGAATGTTCTTCGCGTTCGGGTTGGCATTTGAGACGCCGGTAGTGGTAGTCGTGCTGGTAGCAACCGGACTGGTCAGTATCGAAACCCTGCGTGAAGTGCGGCGCTATGTAATCGTCGGCGCTTTTGTAGTTGCCGCCGTGGTCACGCCGCCGGACGTAATGTCACAGTTGGCGCTGGCGTTGCCACTATGCATCCTGTATGAAATCGGCATTCTCTGGGCGCGGTTTTTCGTAACACCCAAGCCGCGCGATGAGGCCGAATCAACCGTTGCGTGATGCTGGTCCGCTGGGGGACCCCCTACTGTCTTTGTTGTCTGGCGGCAAGCGGTCGCTTGGCTACGTTGACTGCCAGATCGATCACTTTTTCACTCCGGGTGAGCTGAAACCTTGCGTCCTTGCCGGGCTTCAATCCCGCAATTACCGACATGGCTGCAACGCTGTCCTGGATGCCCTTGCCGTCGATTGCGGTAATAACGTCCCCGGCTTTCATGCCCGCCTTGTCAGCCGGCTCGCCACGCACGACCCGCGCGACCAGGGCGCCGCGCACAATTTTCAGCTTGAGTGACTCCGCTAGTTCTGGGGTCACGTCTTGTGGCGTTATGCCGATGTAGCCGCGTGTCACTGCGCCCTCGGCGATGATTTGTTCCATCACATCCTTTGCCATGGATACCGGTATGGCAAAACCAATGCCCAACGAACCGCCAGTACGAGAATAAATGACGCTATTGATGCCGATCAGGTTGCCGTTGCTGTCTACCAAGGCACCGCCTGAATTGCCAGGATTAATGGCGGCGTCAGTCTGGATAAAATTTTCATAACGATTCACGCCGAGTCGGTTTCGCCCAAGCGCGCTGACGATGCCCATTGTGACGGTTTGGCCCACACCAAACGGATCCCCGATGGCGAGCACGACATCGCCTACCTGCGCTTTCTCGGACTGGCCGAGGGTGATCGGCGTCAGTCCTTTGCCTTCAACACGCAAAACCGCCAGGTCGGATTCAGGGTCGGTGCCGACCACTTTCGCCGCGAGTACCCTGCCGTCGGCGACTGAAAGCTGGATATTCTTTGATCCCGCGACCACATGGTCGTTGGTCAGCACGTATCCGCCTTTCTCGTCCGCATTAACAATCACACCTGAGCCCAGGCTGCCACGCGTTTCCGGTTCGTCGTCCTCGCCGTTGGGCTGGCCAAAAAAACGCTGGAACAAAGGGTCATTGGCGAGTGGATGATTACCAGGGATCCTTGTATCCCGCGAAGACGAAATATTGACGACCGAAGTCATGGCGCGTTTGGAGGCCTCCGCATAGCTAGGCCGAATGACAGTTTGGCCACCTGCCGGCACCAGTCCACCCGGGTTGAATACCGACTCGCGGATTTCCACGACATTTCGTCGCCATGGATTCCAGTCAGGACGAATCAGGGTGACGACGAAAACGAGAGCAAGCGTAATCGTTACAAACTCCGCAAAAATAAGCCAGAAGCGACGCATGCAGTGGTTACCCCGTTGGAGGTTGGATTAAATGAACTGCTTTACATGGGGCTGGCCACGGCAATTCACAATAGTTGGAGCCCTAAAGCGGCATATACCGCAGCGCGATTTATTTATACCGCGAGTGAATTAGCGTCACTAACCGTGTGCGATCACTCACTTTTTCAGTGCGTCCCGGATTTCACGTAATAGCAAGACATCTTCTGCGATCGGTGCCGGCGGCGGCGGCGCGGCTTTTTTCAACTTGTTCATTTGCTTGACCATTATGAAAATGATGAACGCGAGAATCGTGAAATTGAGCAGGATAGTGACGAAATTGCCGTATGCAAACACGGGCACACCGGCTTTCTTCACAGCCTCGAGTGTCATTGCTGTCCCCGCGGGAATATCTTTCAACGGCCAAAACATATCCGCAAAATTGACATTTCCAAGTACTCGTCCCACGACGGGCATGACCAGGTCGCCAACGATCGAGTCGACAATCTTACCAAATGCGGCACCAATGATGACGCCAACCGCCAAGTCCATTACATTTCCCTTGACTGCAAATTCCTTGAATTCCGACATGATGCTCAATTTTATATCCCCTTATTTTTGAAAGGTTAATCGATTTCTGACGGCTGTTTTGGCATTTGCACGGCCAGACTCTATTTGCAGCGATGCCTAGTGTCAATGTGGACAATGCGAAGTACGCGATACGGTAAATGTGCCTCAGGCGCAGAAAAGTCGTGAGAAACGAGCGAGTTCTGGTCCGGGGGGGCTTAAGTTTATTCGCGCGATCAGCTAAAATCGGATGTGGGACTTCCAATATGCCGGATCAGATTGCCTTTTTGAGATCGGGTTGCGTCCAAAAAATGCAGAGCCAATCCAAGCCCGGGTTTGCCAAGCGATATCTTCGACCTTAATGCACAGCGAATCGACTCTATGACTGCCATCGTCCTGAATCAAGTTGACCCAAAGAAGCGACGTTTCCTGATCGTTGCATCCTCCGTCGTCGGCGCCGGTGCGGCGACAGCGGTCGCGGTGCCGTTTGTTGCGAGCATGTTGCCATCGGCGCGCGCTGTCGCCGCCGGTGCACCAATATCAGTTGACCTGAACAAGATCGAGCCTGGCGGACTGCTCACCGTCGAGTTTCGCGGTGCACCGCACTGGGTCATCAAGCGCACACCGGAAATGGTCGCCCAGTTGGGCAAAAACGATTCATTGCTGGCCGACTCCAAATCGGACGCATCCAAGCAGCCGGAATACGCAAAGAATGCCAACCGTTCACTTAAGCCGGAAATTTTTGTAGCGCGTGGCGTTTGTACCCATTTAGGATGCTCGCCGACCTTCCGCAAGGAAATTGGTGCCTCTGACCTCGGTGCGGATTGGCCCGGTGGTTTTTTCTGCCCATGCCATCAGTCGAAGTTCGACATGTCAGGCCGTGTATTTGCCGGTATGCCTGCACCGTCCAATCTGGTGATTCCACCCTACAAGTTTCTGTCCGACACTTCGCTGTTGATCGGCGACGATTCAAAAGGAGCCTAATCAATGTCCAACGCACCCAAAGCAGCGATTGCGCCGCCGATTCCTGGAATCGTGGGCGACGCGATTGTCTGGATCGATGCGCGTTTCCCACTGGTCAAGCTCTACAAGGAGCAACTTGGCGACTACTACGCGCCAAAGAATTTCAACTTTTGGTATTACTTTGGCTCATTGGCGATGCTCATACTGGTGATGCAAATCGTCACCGGCATTTTCCTCACCATGAATTACAAGCCTGATGCGAAGTTCGCTTTCGCGTCCGTCGAGTACATCATGCGGGACGTGTCATGGGGCTGGCTGATTCGCTATATGCACTCAACCGGCGCATCGATGTTCTTCCTTGTTATCTATTTGCATATGATGCGTGGACTGATGTATGGGTCGTATCGCAAACCGCGTGAGTTGCTGTGGATTTTTGGTTGCATGATTTATCTGGCGTTGATGGCGGAGGCCTTTTCGGCTATCTGTTGCCTTGGGGCCAGATGTCCTACTGGGGTGCGCAGGTCATCATTAACCTTTTCGGTGCCATCCCGATCATTGGTGAGGATTTGGCAGTGTGGATCCGCGGCGACTTCAGCATTAGTGACGTGACGTTGAACCGCTTTTTTGCATTTCACGTGATCGCGTTGCCGCTGGCGCTTCTTGGGCTGGTTGCCGCACATCTCGTGGCATTGCATGAAGTGGGATCCAATAACCCGGACGGGGTCGAGATCAACAAGACGCCTGACCCGGAGACCGGTATACCTAAAGATGGAATTCCCTTTCACCCGTATTACACCGTTAAAGACATATTTGGCGTAGTGGTATTTCTTGGCGTATTCACGGCTATCGTGTTTTTCGCCCCGGAAATGGGCGGCTACTTTCTGGAGGCGCCAAACTTCATTCAGGCTGATCCTTTGAAGACCCCAGAACACATCGCGCCGGTATGGTATTTCACACCGTTCTACGCGATGTTGCGCGCTGTGCCGTCGATGTTCGGCTCGCAGTTTCCGGGTGTGGCGGTCATGGGCGCGGCGACGTTGATCTTGTTCCTGCTCCCGTGGCTTGATCGCGGCAAGGTGAGATCGGTTCGTTATCGCGGCCCGATCTACAAGCGCTTCCTGACGGCATTTGTAATTAGTTTTCTGGTGCTAGGTTATCTAGGGGTCGTACCAACCACGGTCTGGGGCCAACTTTCCAAGGCGCTACCATTGATCGGCGGTGCCGACGTCGCGACGATTGTCGCGCGCGTTCTCACTGTCGTCTATTTTGCCTTTTTCATCCTGATGCCTTGGTACACAAAGGTCGATAAAGAAAAACCGGAACCAGAAAGGGTGACATTCTGATGAAAACAGCCATGAAATTATTGCTGGCTTCCCTGTCGCTTGCTGCGGCTTCGGCGTTTGCCTCGGGTGGGGCAGAAGTGCATCTCGACAGCGCGCCCATCAACCTCAGGGATAACGCCTCGCTGCAGCGTGGTGCCAAGACTTTTGTCAATTATTGCCTGAACTGCCACAACGCACAGTTCATGCGGTATAGCCATTTGACGCAAATTGGTTTGACCGAACAACAGATCAAAGACAACCTTATGTTCACCACTGACAAGTTTGGTGACACCATGGTTTCAGCGCTTGATCCAGCCGACGCAAAGGATTGGTTCGGTGGAGTGCCTCCGGATCTGACGCTATCGGCGCGGGTGCGTGGCTCCGACTGGCTTTACACCTATTTGCGCGGTTTTTATCGCGATGATTCGTCTACATCCGGTTGGAACAATACGGTCTTCAAGAACGTCGCCATGCCTCACGTGCTCCATGATCTGCAGGGTACGCAGGAAATGGCGAAGGTTGGCGAAAAACGCGGCCACGACGGCAAAATGGAACCAGTGATGAAGTTGGGCATTGATCGTGCCGGTAGCATGTCTCTTGGAGAATACGACCGATATGTTGCCGACCTGGTGAACTACATGACCTATATGGCGGAGCC
>JAJAYN010000167.1 GCA_026786225.1 Burkholderiales bacterium
GAATTTGATACCAGGCTATACCGTTTCAATTATGGTTCGCTGGTGACACCGGGTTCAGTATTTGATTACGACGTCGCGACGCGCGAACGTACCCTTAAAAAGCAACAGCCCGTTCTAGGGGGCTACGACACCAAAGACTATCAATCCGAGCGCGTGCTGGTAACGGCCGCCGATGGCACCAAGGTGCCCATGTCGCTGGTGTACAAGAAGTCGCTTAAAAAGAGCGGGCCTCAGCCCACACTGCTTTATGCCTACGGCTCCTATGGCATTTCGATGCCGCTGGCTTTCAGGTCTTCGCGGCTCGCGCTACTGGATCGCGGCATGATCTTCGCCATTGCACATATCCGCGGCGGTGGCGAAATGGGCAAGCAGTGGCACGACGACGGCAAGATGATGAAGAAAATAAATTCCTTCACCGATTTTATCGATGCTGCCAAATACCTGGTTGACAAGAAGTACACCGATTCCAGCCAACTCGTGATTCAAGGCGGCAGTGCTGGTGGCCTGCTGATGGGCGCTGTCGTCAATATGCGGCCCGACCTGTTCAAAGCAGTGGTGTCGCAGGTCCCGTTTGTCGATGTCATGAACACCATGCTTGATGCCTCGCTACCGTTGACAGTGGGCGAGTATCTGGAATGGGGCAACCCGAACGAAGAAAAAGCGTACAAATACATGCGCGCTTATTCGCCTTATGACAACCTCGACAAGAAAGCCTACCCGTCAATTTTGGTCGAGACCTCATTGAATGACAGCCAGGTGATGTACTGGGAACCGGCAAAATATGTCGCCAAAATGCGTACGTTGAAAACCGATTCCAATCCCCTGCTGTTAAGGACCAATTTGGATGCGGGTCACGGTGGCGCTTCGGGGCGTTACGATTATCTGAAAGAGATCGCGTATACGTATTCGTTTGTGCTTTCGCAGGTGGGTGTCACGAAGTAGTCCACCCCCGCTTCCCCCCACTGTCATTTCGGGTAACGCGAGAAGTCTGCTTCGTTCCGCTTCGTTTCATAGCGCAGCAGATTTCTCCCCCGGTGAAGCCTGTTTGAAATGACGGGTGTTCTTATCGGCGTCGCGCTGCTGCATTACTTCGGCGTAACGCCCTCCTGGCAACCATGACCTCGTTTTCCAATTTCCATCTCTTCGCCATCTGTGTATTGATCTGGGGCTCCACCTGGCTCGCAATCACATTTCAGCTAGGCACCGTGGCACCGGAGATTTCGGTCGGCTACCGCTTTGTCCTGGCGTCGGCCGCGCTGTTCGCCTATTGCGGATGGCGCGGACTGAAATTGCGATTCACGCTGCGTGAACACGTTGATCTGTTGCTGTTCGGCGCGTCGATGTTCTGTATCAGCTATATCTTTGTTTACTACGCGGAAACCTACATCGTTTCCGGCATGGTTGCTGTCGCCTACTCTGCGAGCCCGATGCTCAACATGTTGATGGCGCGTGCACTGTTTTCAACGCCGATGACGACACGCGTCGTTGTTGGAGCTCTGTTTGGGATCGCAGGTATTGTCTGCGTGTTCTGGCATGCGTTCGCCAATATTTCGGCAAGTCGAAACGCCGAACTCGGCGCAATTCTGACCGTGCTTTCGGTGGTCGCGTCATCTGCAGGCAGCATGTTCGCCATGCGCATCCAGAAGAGCGGCTATTCGACGTGGAGCAGCATGGCCTGGGGCATGCTTTATGGTGGCGGACTCGCGCTGGCCATTGGCCTGATTCTCGGCAAGCCGCTGGCGTTGGAAGTTACGGGTAGCTACATCGGCTCGCTCGTTTACCTCGCCATTTTTGGCTCGGTTATTACCTTCGCCTGTTACCTCACGCTGCTGGCGCGCATCGGTGCGGCAAGGGCCGCCTATGTCGGCGTGATGGTGCCCATCGTCGCGCTTGGCGTATCGTTTTTCTTTGAGAAATTTGCCTGGGGATGGCTTACCACACTGGGTGTAGTGCTCTCCGTCGCGGGCAACATCGTTATCCTGCGCGGCAGACAGAAAGACCAACCAGCAAGCTAACCGGGCAACGGAAACGCACCGTCGTGCTTGTCGATATAGTCGTGCAGTGATTTGCCGGCCTTCTTGCGCACCATTGCCTTGAACGGACCGAACCAGCCAAGCATCACGCCAAGCCCGCCAAGCGCCTGACGCGACCACGCCCAGAATGCAAACGTGTCGATATGACGCACCAACTTCCCGTCACGAAATGCAAAGACCGCGTCAATCTTGTTGTGAACAAAGCGGCCTGTTTGAGAGAACGTATATTTGGCTTCCCAGTGTGCGCGCCCGCCTTCGTCATTGCCGCTTACATCCCCCAGGATGATTTCGAGATCCTTGCCGCGGCTGCACAACATGGCCCACATCGCGGTGGCCTCCTTGCCACGCAGCATTGGAAAGGCCGGATCGCTGAAGGCAATGTCCGGGTGATAACACGCCGCCATACCAACGGAATCACGTTTGGCGAATGCCGCATAGAAGTCACGGATCAGTTTCTCGTTTGCATGCATTTCATTCTCTCCGGGGTCTGTGGTGCCTGGTGAAACGTGTGGTTACGTCGGTGCTACTTGATCAATGCGATATCGGCAACGTGTGCCTGGGTGATTTCTGCCAGATGCTTTGGCGAAATCTGGAACATCGTGTTCGGGTGGCCTGCCGCCGGCCAGACATGTTCGAACGTGAGCAGATCCTGATCCATCAGCACGATGGGTGCGAACGTATGCGCGAGCGGCGCGACGCCGCCGATCACAAAGCCTGTCTGCGCACGCACGAAATCAGCATCCGCTTTTGAAAGTGTCAAGCCAGTCAATGCGGCAACTTTTTTATCGTCCACGCGATTCTTGCCGCTGGTGATGACCAGCACCGCTCGCTCACCTGCACGAAAGATGATCGATTTGGCGATTTCGCCGATGCTGCAACCGAGGGCATCAGCGGCGGCCTGCGCCGTATGTGTGGCAGACGGCATGACGATGATGCGGTCCTCGATGCCGTTGCGCAGCAGTGCTTCGCATACGCGCATGACACCTGGATGTGCGTGGATGCTGCTTGAATCATTGCGAGAATTGTCGGGGGAAGTGTCCATGGCGTGAACGTTGATTTGCGTCAACGAAGCATTCTACTTGACGCTTATCAAGGTGCGCGCTTCGCGTGCAGTTCCATACTTTGCCACTCACAGCATCGGCTAAAAACGAAGCGCAACCGGAGGACACCATGCTTAGCGATATCGAGATTGCCCAAAAATCGACATTGAAAAAAATCCAGGACATCGCCGCCAAAATCGGCATTCCTGAAGAAGAATTGGAGCCGTATGGCCGCTACAAGGCCAAGGTATCCCTGGGTTTCGTGGATAGCCTGAAGGCAAAAAAAGACGGCAAGCTGATTCTGGTCACGGCGATTTCGCCAACGCCTGCGGGGGAAGGTAAAACCACCACCACCGTAGGCTTGGGCGATGCGCTCAATCACATCGGCAAGAAAGCCATCATCTGTCTGCGCGAGCCCTCGCTGGGGCCGGTGTTCGGCATGAAGGGCGGCGCAGCCGGCGGCGGCTATGCGCAAGTGGTGCCGATGGAAGACATCAACCTGCATTTCACTGGTGATTTCAGCGCCATTGCACTGGCCAACAATCTGTTGGCCGCACTGCTCGACAACCACATCAACCACGGTAACGAGCTGGGTATCGATGTCCGCCGCGTCGTCTGGAAGCGCGTCGTCGACATGAATGATCGCGCGCTGCGTGACATCACTGTCGCGCTCGGTGGTCCAGCCAATGGTTATCCGCGTCAGGATGGATTCGATATCGTGGTGGCGTCCGAAATCATGGCGATCTTTTGTCTGGCAACGTCGATCAAGGATTTGAAAGAACGCATCGGCAAGATTGTGGTGGCCTACACCAAGGATCAAAAACCAATTCTCGCCAGGGATCTGAAAGCACAGGGCGCGATGACCGCGCTGCTCAAAGACGCGTTGCTGCCGAATCTGGTGCAGACACTGGAAAACAATCCTGCGTTTATCCACGGCGGCCCATTTGCCAACATTGCACATGGCTGCAATTCCGTGATCGCCACACAGACCGCGTTGAAGCTGGGTGACTACGTGGTTACCGAGGCCGGTTTCGGTGCCGACCTGGGGGCTGAAAAATTCATCGACATCAAATGTCGCAAGTCCGGGTTGCGCCCATCGGCAGTTGTGATTGTCGCCACTATCCGCGCGCTGAAATATCACGGCGGCATGGAGGTGAAGGAAGTGTCCAAGGAAAGCGTCGAGGCGCTGGAAAAAGGCATGGTGAATCTGGAGCGCCATATCCACAACATCACGGAAAACTACGGCCTGCCATGTGTGGTTGCGATCAACCATCGCACCCACGACACGGAGGCGGAATTGAAAGTGCTGGTCGCGCGTTGCGAGAAAATGGGTGCGAAAGTGGTGGTCGCCAAACACTGGGCCGAAGGCGGGAAGGGCGCTGTCGACCTGGCCAATATGGTGGTCGATATGTGCGAACAGCCGAATAATTTCAAATTTGTCTACGACGAAAACATGCCGCTTTGGGACAAGATGAAAACCATTGCCACCAAAATCTACGGCGCGTCCGACATTACGGCGGACGCCAAGATACGTAGCCAGATCAAGCGGCTGCAGGAAGATGGTTACGGTCACTACCCGATCTGTGTCGCCAAAACACAGTATTCGTTCTCCACCGATCCGCAATTGCGCGGCGCGCCCAGCAATCACGTGGTGACGATTCGCGAAGTGCGCTTGGCAGCGGGTGCTGAGTTTATCGTGCTGGTGTGTGGCGATGTGATGACAATGCCGGGGCTGCCGAAGGTGCCGTCGGCGAATGCGATCGATGTGAATGATGAGGGGAAGATTGTCGGCTTGTTTTGATTATGTAGAGCGCCGTTGGGTGTGGTTTTCGGTGTGATTGAGTCGGCATTGACGCACCGCGCGTCAACGCCCGGTTGACACTGTCAGGCTATCGGCGCATAGTTTGTAGACTTTGTATACAAACGGACTCAAAGACCATGACTGATCTCGTTTCGCTACGCCTCGACCCAGACATTCGCAAACGTCTGGACGCGCTCGCCATCGCGACCGAGCGCAGTCGTGCCGCCATTGCTGCTGAAGCCGTCAAGCAATATGTTGATCTGCAGGAATGGCAGATTGCCGCCATTAAAAAAGGTGTAGCGCAGGCGGACCGCGGTGAATTCATCGATCATGCCAAGCTGAAGTCAAAATGGGGGAAGCGGCTTGCGGCTTCGATGGACAAAGCTCGCTAGCCAGGACCTCGACGATATCGCGGAATACATCGGGCAGGATAGTCCCGCCGCCGCCAGTCGCGTGGTTCTTGAGTTGATGGAGCGCGCCGAGTCCATGCTTGTCGCACACCCTGCAGCAGGTCGGGCTGGCCGGGTTCTTGGTACGCGCGAATTGGTGATCGCCAGCCTGCCGTACTTGATCGCGTATCGAGTTAGTGAAAACCAAATTGAAATTTTGCGCGTGATGCATGCGTCAAGGCGTTGGCCGTCCGATATCTGATGTTGCGTGTCGGAGGCGCTGTCGGCGAATGCGATCGATTTGAAGTACGGACGGGAACCATCGGGCTGGGCTGACGACGTAGAAAGCGGTTTGGTGCGGTTCCCGCGGCATTGTCGGCTGGAGATGCCCGCCAATGCTAGCGTTCATCGATCCTGCGCTGTCATGTGAAAATATCAACCTTGCGCTTATCTGCCCGTCCATTTGCGCTATTCACAGCATCGCCGCTCTTCACAAATCGGAACCTCAGCATGAAATTGTTTCCATCGCATGTCACCCGCGTATTCGCTACCGCCGCATTTCTCTGCGCCGCATCCGTCATCGCTCAACCCGCCAAACGCCCCATCGCGCATTCGGACTTCGATGCCTGGCGGACCATTGCCACGCCGGTCTTGTCACGCGACGGTAAGTGGCTTGCGTATTCGGTTCAGCCGCAGGATGGTGATGGCGATCTCGTTATCCGTGAACTTGCCACCGGGAAGGAGCAGCGCGAAAGCGTTGGCTTGTTGCCCCCGCCAATGACCGCACCGAATGAAGAGAACCCGGATGCACCACCGGTGCCGCGTGCAATTCGGGTGGTGTTTACCAGCGACAGCCGTTTCCTGGTGGCGACGACGTACCCATCAAAAATCGAGACCGTTGCCACACGCAAGGCGCGCAAGAAACCTGAAGACATGCCCAAGGGCGGCCTGCTGATCGTCAATCTGGCCGGTGGCGACGCGATGCGTGTGCCGAATGTGAAAAGTATGCAGGTGCCAACTAAAGGCGACGCATGGGTGGCGTATTTGAAAGAGGCGTTGAAAGCAGAGCCCGTAAAAGTGGACGAAGCTGTTAAGGAAAAGCCACCGGTTGCGCCGCAACCTCTCGCCCCGGCCAAGGATGACGCTCTCGACGATCAGGCCGCTACACGGGGCGCGGCATCTACCGCCGCACCAACGACCGCACCCGGTGCCAAGAAAGAATACGGCACCGAACTCGTGCTGCGCGACTTGAGTGCCGGCACCGAGCGGCAATTTGCCAATGTACTTGAAACGTCGTTCGCGCGAGACGGCAATGTATTGCTATTCACCGTATCTTCGAAGGCCGAGACTGATAACGGCGTCTACC
>JAJAYN010000168.1 GCA_026786225.1 Burkholderiales bacterium
AAAGCTGAAATAGTAGACCAAAGAATGGCGCGAATTGCGGGTGAAATAGGTGTGCTCACAAATTGCTCCTCGGGGTTGTATTACTCGGCGAGTGCTTCAAAGGGCATACAAATTAAACATTTACGACCGGTATTCCCTGTTGATCTAACCAGTCGATATATTGAGCCAGAGACATGCACTGACACGGCCCATAGTTGTTAGAGTTAAATGCTTGACTACAATGGTTCCTACACTCCTGCTGCCAGCCTGGACACGAGAAAGTGCCGGCACAACACTGAGTACATTCGCTCACGTTGTTTGCAACCAAAGTACAAACGTTGGTGGGCCAACCTGGGTCGCAAGGGTCCCACCAATCTGCGGGTGCCGTGCTCGCCGGAACAGTGGTAACGCTGTTTTTGAGTGATACGGATTTGCTAACGCTAGTTCCACTTCGTTTACACAAAAATGTGATGTCACGTTTCAGGTCAGGATTCGAACGCAGGTATGTTAGCAAGCTACCATTGGTGGATTGAAGCGTAGCGGAATTTGCGTTGTTGCCATGATCGTTGAATATCACGCGTACTCGGTCGTTAATATTTATTGCGCTCAGGCGTCCGTTCGCCTCGTATTCATTCGTGATGATATTTCCGGCTGCGTCATTGAGATAGGTCACTCGCCCTTTTTCATCTAGCTTGAATATATTTGTGCGGGTCTGCTCTGTAAAGACGTAAGTGCGTGATACCTTGTCAATCAATACGCTTTTTGGTAGCTGATATCCGCTCGATATTGCCGATGGTGCAGTTTGCTCACTAGCAGTTTTTGCTGAAGGCCCATGGATTGAAACAAATTCGATGGCAGCAACAAGCGACGACGAAAGACAAAAGAAGGGAATGCATAATTTCAACATGTTAAATTCTTGCAACTGTTTCTTCATTAAAGAGGTTGCCTGATGGAGGCACAATTTTAGATAGCCAATCGCCGCAAGAATATTCGGCATGTTTTTTATTTTATGCAATTGAGCCGCTCCCTGTTTAGTAAAGGCGGTATTCGTCGATACCCTCAACCATCACTCGCCGGTTCTTTAATGGAACACTGTAAGTCCCAAACGCGCGAGAAGATAGCAAATGTTATATTAGTGGCGCGCTTAGGAAATTGCAAGGCCCTAAAGTCAGGGCGGCTTGACTGACCGCGTAAAAATTGCTTTAACCTAGAATCCTCAGTTAGACGGGTGTGTCCGCAAGGGATACCGTCCCCCGCGGGGACATAAGTGCGTGTTTTTGCGGCGTTCTGGCAAGGCACGACGACGACGCAAACTGCACTCTGCTAGGAGGAGCAACGCCGCCAGAGAGCCGCAAAAACGTGCAATCGCACCGGTAGCGGTCTCACACAAAACGTGAATCGATAGGTCATCACAAATTTCAAATATTTCAAGGCAGTATTAACGGAGTCGAGCGGTGAACTGAGGATTCTAGGTTTAAGTTGCTTTACGAAAAGCGGTCGGCGGCAATCGTCTGCCAGAATGCGCTCAGGTCGCGCACCGCGATCTCGTTCTCGCGCCCAAAAGTCTCCCGCTCACGCACCGTTCTTGCGCGGTAGTGCGCCGCATCGCGCTCGCGCTTCAGGCTGGCATACATTGCGGCGATGCCTTCGCACGTTGACGCCACCTTTGCCGTTGGCCGGTTGGCGTCGGCGATCTGGTAGGCCTCTTCCATGGCCTCCAATGCCTTTTCAAATTGCATTTCCGAGGCGTATACCTTGCTGATTTCAATGTTGGTGTCGAGCAGTCGCGGATTGTGGCGGATCTGCGTCGCGCGCGATAACGCCTGCCCGAATGCCTCCAGTGCCTCGGCAATCCGATGTTGAAGCGTGCGCAATTGCCCGAGGCAGAACAAGGCCCTCGCCTCCGCGTCGATGTTCATTTCGACCGTCGCGATGCCGAGCACATTCTGGATGCGGCCTTCTGCAACTTCCGCGAGCGCGGGGAACGCTTCCGCGCTCGCCGCTTTCGCTCGCTGCACGGATAAAAACGCCTTGTTGCCCATTATGAGATAGCCCGGCGTAATCAACGCTGCCCGGCCATCAGCCATATCGACCAGGGCGATCCCTTCATCGTATTCCAGGTCACCCTCGTCGAACCGCCCGAGGTTGCCGTAAACGAGGCCAAACGTATTGTGGATGCGCACCTTGAGCGGTGTGTCGTCGAGTGCGTCCGCTTCCGATCGGCACACCCGCAGCATTTCCAGCACCACGTTATTGGCGTCTAGGATAAAACTTGCCGAGCCGGCCATGGTCGTCAATGCAAATGCCGCAGCATGGCGATTGGCGTGTTGGCGTGCCAGACCGATTACGTCGATGCAGGTGGCGATGGACTCGATAAAAGACCCATTGGCAGTCTGGCAAAGCGCCATCGCATTCAATGCCTCGAGCTCAGCCTCGGGGCTTTCCTGGCGCGCAAGACGGTACGCGTGCCGCGCAAGGTCAATGCCCGCACGTGTATCGCCACGCCGGGAACTACGCATTGCGTTATCGCACGCAGCCTGCAGAGCCTCGGAAACCATCTGGACATCACCAAATGCGTACTGCAAAAAAATCATCGTTATTCGTGAGCCTTGCGCAGACTTCACACAGGCCTTGCGGTCGGTATGGTCAAATTAACTTCACCGCGAACAGACCGGCCTCAATATCATGCACGCTTTCGCACAATCAGAATGTTACAAATTCGCAACTTCCTGAATTTGTGTGTTTCGACAACGACCGCCGCCGGATGTACGGCTATAGCTGCGCTTCGATGGTCTCCACCAATTTCTTTAAAGTCTCCACCCTCGCCCAGGGTTTGTCATTGGTGGCAATGAGGTGCCAGGGTGCCTGGTTTGTCGACGTGCGGGCAATCATATCCACCACGGCGCGCTCATAGGCGGGCCATCTTTTGCGATTGCGCCAGTCTTCATCGGTGATCTTGAACTGCTTGTGGGGAATTTTGGCGCGTTCCTTGAAGCGTTTGAGCTGCTCGGCTGCACTGATGGCCAGCCAGAATTTGACAACGATGGCACCATCGCCCGCAAGTTGCTCTTCAAATTCGTTGATCTCGTGATACGCGCGCTGCCAGTCTTCTTCGCGGCAGAATTTCTCAACCCGCTCCACCAGCACGCGGCCGTACCACGAGCGATCAAAGATAACCGCGTGGCCGCGTTGCGGGATGTGTCGCCAGAACCGCCACAAATACGGTTGCGCGCGCTCCTCGTCGCTGGGCGCTGCAATCGGCACGACGTGATAGAAACGTGCATCCATCGCCCGCGTAATGCGGCGTATCGTGCTGCCCTTACCCGCCGCGTCCATGCCCTCGAACACCATCACGAGCGAACGGTCGCGCATTTTCTTGTGCCGGGTGAGCAGATTCAGTTCGCCCTGCAACTTATCGAGCTGTTTTTGGTAATGATCGTGATCGAGCTTCCGCGAAAAATCGGCCGTGCTGAGCACATCGCGCTTATCGACAGGCGGCAGTGGCAACGGCTCCGCGCGGGCCTTCGGCTGCGGCGAACCTTTCAATCTGCGCTCCAGGGCATCCAGAAGAAGCCGTCCGGCGGTCAGGGAGCGATATTCGTGATTGCTGCCCTCGATAATATTCCAGGGCGCTTCAGCGGTGGCGGTTTCGCGTAGTGCCAATTCACCCACATCGGCGAAATCATCGTAACGCTTAAAGAATTTCCAGTCGTCCCTGGTCACGCGCCAAGCGGTTTTCTTCTTTTCTGAAAGTTCATTCAAGCGCGCTTTCTGCGCGTCTTTGGACAAGTGAAACCAGAGCTTGACGATCAATGCACCTTCGGCTGTCAGCATGCGTTCAAAGTCGCGTATGCGCGCCAGGCGCAACTGGAATTGCGCGCCGCTTTCACTTTCAAGCACGCGCTGCAGGATCGGATCGGTATACCAGGAACCGAACAGGATGCCGATATTGCCCTTCGGCGGCAACGCAGTCCAGAACCGCCACATCTCCGGGCGAGCACGTTCGGCGTCGGTGGACGCGCCAAAGGCGTGCGTGTGAATGTGGCGCGGGTCCATCCATTCGTTAAACAGATTCACGGTCTCGCCCTTGCCCGCACCATCGACACCATTGACCAGTATGATCACAGGAAACTTGTTCTGTTCGAGCAACCGGTACTGGACATCGAGCAAGGCACGCCGCAACGCGGGCTCGGCCTCGCGGAACGCGGATTTTTTTAGCGTGTGACCAATCTCGGCTGATTCAAACAAAGTGCACCTCCCTGGCGGACGAATGACTAATGATGAAAAGATACATTATTGCAATCTCCCGGAAAATACATTCACGACTTTTGATTTACGGCGGTCGTAAAGATAAAATCATCGCGCAGGTTTACAGAAAGCATTGATCAATGGCGCTGTTTGGATTATTTGGCAAGAGAAAAAAAGGCTACGCGTCCTCGTGGTTGCATCTGACGGTGGTTTACGCGACAGCGCGGGAAGGATTGGAACCCGAGCAGACGTTCGCGCTGCGAGGCAGGATCCTGGCGGCAAATCCAATCGATTTTGAGTTTGTGAACGCCGACTCATTTCTGGCATTTTATCCCGGTACAGCCGAAGGGCTTCAATCGGGCACGCGGCTCGCAGAAGCGCTCAACGTGGTCGCGCGCGACAAAGCGATTCCCGCCTTCGGTGTGGCAGTGCAACAGGGCGAATGCCTTGCACAGATGAACAGTGGTGGCCGCTTTGCGGCAAAACCGATGGGTGGGCTTATTTCACAAACGAAGAATCTGGCGATACTGGCCGCCGGGATCTGAGGCTCCCGCCTGCAAGTTTGAATCTCATGGCTGGTTGCCGAGCCCCATATTGCGGATGGCAAATTCAATAGCGTGCCGTGAAATGCCCAACGACTCTACCAGCCGCGCGCGCTTTTGATCGAGTTGTTCGCTAAGCTCTTTCAATTCGATCGTGAAGGACGTGTTGTCGATATAGTCCCTGAAAAGACAAACTGCACCTATCGGGCTCATCCAGTTGAGTCTGGCCCGACGCCGTGCGCCCGTATCCTCGTCAATGAATTCCACCCAGTGCCCGCGAACGAGATGCGGCATGGCCAGGAAAAGACCGGTCGCTTTCAACTGGCTCGTGGTGGCCAATGCGGAAACGGCACTGTCCTGTGCCGCTGTGCGTTCGCGTGATGCAGTGCGCCTGAGAGATCCGCTCAAATTATCCGCCTGTGCCGCCCGCAACTGCGCCATGAATGCGGCAAGGTAATCGGGTTCGCATTGCACGCTCTGTGCACCTTCATCGAGACGACTCTGCAAAAGCGGCAGCGAGCGCAACAACTCTGCGCGCTCGTCGGTCGTATCCTGTGGATGAATCGTGCGCAGCAGGTTTTCCAGTGTGGCGATATCGCGCTGCCACAAATCGCCCGCTGGACCGCCGTTAAGCATGTCACCGAACAACACTTCTTTCCAGACTACGCGGACAAATGTGCAAATGAACTCCGGGTTATCTGCATGGCGATTGAGCCGCGACTCGATGGCGTGGTTGGCAGAATTGATCGCACTTTCCACCAATTCAATTTCAATCAGCATGGTGGCCTTCGGGTCTTGTTCCGCCGTCGCTTCCTCGTGATACGCGAACAGCGTGTCGATCCGGTCGGCAAGTGCGACAAATGCGCCGGCATCGTACGCCGGCGCAAGACCGTGAATGGCAAGCGCCAGTGATTCGTAAGACGACGTGCCGGGGTGCAGCAGCGTCGGTTGTGCGATGGCAAACTCCATGAGCCGGTCAAGCGCTTTGCGCACCGGGTGGGCGGCATCGACCAATAGTTCCGGTGCAGCCAGCGCGGCGCTGATGGTGGGCGCTTGCAAGCACAGCAGCAACGCGCCCACGTGCTCGCGTATCGACGGCGAAGCCAGCAAGCGGTTGAAGGCACCCACGATCACGCTGGTGGTGACCAGTTTTGTCAGATCCAGCGAATCGGCGAGTATCGGTGCAGCAACTTGTCCGTCTTGCTCCTGCCCAGCGGGCACGACCGGCGAAAACAAGCGCGCCTGCGCGTCGAGGGCGAGGTGCAATTGCGCGCGCAGACTTCCCTGCAAAATACCGATACCACCCAATGCGGCCTCACCGGTCATCGACGTGCCGGCAGCGGCCAGCGCACGCTGCAATACACCGCCACTTTCACTGGATGCGGTGTCGTCAGGTTGTAGCACCTGTTGCAGCAAGGCCAACAGTTCTTCGTTGCCGGTACTGGCAGCCGCGTTGGCAAGAGGCGCTGATCCACCGGCAGACGGGGCTGCCGCGCCCGTCTTCGCCTGCGGTTCGGCCGATTTGCCGAGTATCGCCCGGCCGTAGCTTTCCTTGATCTCGATAAGCACGCCGTGCTCGATCAGATAGTCGTTTGCAAGCTGATAAGTGGCGGGAAGGGTTTCGATCAGGATGGGGCCGAACGCCTCGAAGATCACCAACCGCTGCGCGGGCAGACAGCCACAGTGTCGCAAGGCATCCATGATTGCGTGCGCAAAAATACTGGGGAACACCGGATTGTCGCGATCAAGAATATTCTCAAGATCGAGCAGATGGCCGATGCGGCGAGAAAGCGAGAAGAACTCGAAATTCACCTGTTCTTTCAGACGAATCGAGGACTTGCCGATGGCGATCTCTTCTTCCATTTGCGCCACATCCACGAGCTCCAGCGTATCCAACGTGAGGGTGCCCAGCGAATTGAAGCGGTCGGGCTTGAGCTTCTGGTCGAATTGACGCCGAACCGAGCTCGTGATGCCGTTGAGCAGTGGTTCGCCCAAGGCTTTCAGTGTCTCGGCGGCATGGCGTAATGCGTCGCGACCGGTTTTGTCTTTTGAATGGTCGCCCTGCACTTCGAGCATGTCCGCGACCGAAAACGAACGCGCCACCATTTGCGTCGCGAAATGCGCGGCAAGTTTGTCCCGCACTGCCGCCAGCAGCACTTGCGCTCCGGGTGCCGGATTGATGGAGCCGACGGGTGTGTCGGACGCTTGGGAGGTATTGGACGGTTCGATCATGACACTCGCGCTTTGCAGGGGTGGGCTTTGACTCAAGGGTTGATATGCGACGGGGCATTCGAAAAAGGCAAAGCGGGATTCAGGCAATTGCCATCTAGTATCTCACTGCGGCAAGATTGAAAACAATCGTTTCACGCCTACCGCTTGGACATGGACTTGCCTATGTCACGAAACTAGCAGAAGATGATGTTCAACCCGACGCGCGCCTCAGCCTTATGCAGCCAACACGCACGGCACGATGATACTCACCGAAGCCGATCACCATCGCTACGCTGATTCACCCAATGCATGTTGGGTGCAGGACATACGCCGCTCGCGGCTGTTGTGGGCCAATACAGCCGCGTTGCGCTTGTTGGGCGCCGAGACCTTCGAAGAGCTGTACGCACGTGACTTCCAGCCGCGATCGGAGACATCACGTGCCAGGCTGGCCATTTATTTCGAACGGGTCTTCGCGGGCCAGGCCGTCAAGACGCAATGGACTTCGCTCTCGCAACACGGCCCCATCACCGTGCTTGCCGAGATCCATGGTTGGGAGGATGCCGACGGCGCGCGCCATCTGTTTTTTGACGCGCGCGATATCGCTGATTCGGTGTGCCCGGAAGGCCTGCGCATGCTCGAAGCCGCGCGGCGCTCGATCGCGAATTTCTCGCTCTACGCGCTGGATGGGCACCTGCTGGAGTGCAACGCCGCCTTCGTGCGCGAATTCGATGCCGTACTGGAAACTGAAGGCGACCACTTTCTCAAGTTGTTCGCTGACCCCGAGGAAGGCGAACGCATTCGCAGTGCGGTGATCGCGGTGGGCGAATTTCGCGGCAGAAGTCGCATCGTCACACCCAAGGGCACCCGCTGGCATATGCTGCTGGCGCTTTGTATCCTCGACCCAGTCGATGCGGCGCTGGTCATTCACGTCGAGTCGTTTGACATCGACGAACAGGTCGAAACCGAGCTCCGGGCAAGAGACGCCGAAGCGCTGTTGCAGCAGATTGCCGATGAGTTCCCACACCCGATGTCGTATGTGTACGCGGTGGATCGCACGTTCCGGTTCGTCAACAAGACGTACTGCAACTGGATCGGCAAATCACGGGAAGCCATCATCGGACACACCGTTCTGGATGTCGCCGGCCCGGAACTCGACAAGATATGGGACGAGCATACGCCCAGGCTAAAACAGGGTGAGCGTGTGAGCTACGAACGTCACGCCCAGTATCTGGGTCGCGGTGAGCGCTGGATTCAAGTGGAAGTCGTGCCACACGCGGATGAACAAGGCGAGACCGTCGGCAACTTTGTATTCGGCTACGACGTGCACACCTTGAAACTTGCCGAGTTGAGCAGGAAGACGACAGAGCGCCAGCTGGAACTGATCACCGACTATCTGCCGCTCGCGGTGGCCGTACAAGACGGTGACGACCGCGTCCGCTTCGCCAACCTGGCATTGCGCAACTGGTTCAATTTGCGTCGCGATGCGGTGATCGGTCGGCATGTCGCGGAAATTATTGGCGGCGAGCAATTCGACGAATTGCTGGCGCAGGCAAAGCGCGCCCGCACAGGCGAAATCGTACATTTTCGCCGCCGCGAGGAAATCGCCGGGCAGACGCGCTGGATCGATGTCACCCTTGCGCCGTTTGACGATGGCGAAACCATACGCAATGGACTCATTTCCGTATTTGCAGATGTCACCAAGCGCGTCGAAGCCAGTGAAGCGCTCAATCGCGTGCGCAATACGCTGACTTCACATTTGGCCAATACGCCGCTGGCGGTGATTCAGCTCGACGCCGACCGGCGCGTGACACAGTGGACCGGACGCGCCACGGAAGTTTTCGGCTGGAGCGAATCGACAGCGGTCGGGCGCACGCTGGAAGAATTGAATCTGTTCGACGAGGATGGGCGTGCGCGTTTTGCGCAGGAACTGCATCGCCTCAATAGTGGCCAGGCTGACCGTTTCACTGTGGCGTGGCGTTGCCTTCGCAAGGACGGCGTCTCGCTGCACACCGATTGGTTCGGCTCGGTGCTGCGCGACGCCAGCAAGGTGAATTCCTATTTATTGCTGGTTCAGGATGTGTCCGCACGGGTATCGGCTGAGCAGCACCTGCATTACGTAGCCAATCACGATGTGTTGACGGGGTTGGCTAATCGCACGCAATTCCAGGAGCGGCTCAAGGCTGAGATCGCGCGCGCGCGGCGGCTTGGTCAATCTCTTGCCGTGGCACTGCTCGATCTTGACCGTTTCAAGTACGTCAACGAAAGCCTGGGGCACAGCACCGGTGACATGCTGCTACAGGAAGTCGCACTGCGCTTTTCGCAGGCCGTTGGCCCCAACGATTTCATCGCGCGCGCCGGCGGCGATGAATTCATGCTGCTGGTCAATCTGGAGGGAGACGACACCCGTGGCGAACGCGTGGCCGAGCAACTGCGCCGCCTGCTGCTGCGCCCATTCCGATTGGCCGATCAGGATATGTTTGTCACAGCCAGTATCGGTGTGTCCTTGTTCCCGCACGATGCTGACAATGAAGTGGATATGATCAAGAACACCGACTGGGCCATGTACCGGGCCAAGGACGCAGGGCGAAACAGTGTGCAGTTTTATTCAGCCACGCTGGCACACGATGCGCCGATGCGGCTCTCGCTCGAAAGCGAACTGCATCGGGCCGTTGAGTTTGGACAATTCGAACTTCATTACCAGCCCAAACAAAACCTGTACACCAAGCGCATCACCGGCGCGGAAGCATTGCTTCGCTGGCGGCACCCGGTGCGCGGGCTGGTGCCACCGGATGAATTCATCCCGCTGGCAGAGGAATCCGGCCTCATCAATGCGCTCGGTGCATGGGTCGTGGG
>JAJAYN010000169.1 GCA_026786225.1 Burkholderiales bacterium
CGCTGTTACGTGTCGGTCGGCGTTTGGGCGGCAAGCATGGCGAAGCTACCGTTGTCCTTGCCGGCCAGGCGATCCGCGGCGTGGCGCTCGGCGTTGGTGTCACCGCTGTCGTGCAATCGGTGCTCGGTGGAATCGGGCTGGCTGTTGCCGGCGTCCCATTCGCGGGGCTTCTCACCATCGCGATGTTCATCCTCTGTCTGGCACAAATAGGGCCCCTACTTGTGTTGGTTCCTGCGGTCGCCTGGCTCTACTGGAGCGGTGAAAGCGGCTGGGGCACTCTCCTGCTGGTGATCAGTGTGCTGGTCGCGACCCTCGATAATTTTCTACGACCGATGCTCATACGCATGGGAGCCGATCTGCCGCTACTGCTGAACTTTGTTGGCGTCATCGGCGGCTTGCTCGCTTTCGGCCTTGTCGGCATCTTCGTCGGTCCCGTTGTATTGGCGGTCGCTTATACGCTGTTGCATGCATGGGTTGCAGAGGGTGAAAAAGCGTTGTCTCCGCCACCGGTGCGGCCCGACCCACTTTGACGAGTCGTCGAGATTGACTAGCTGGTTGGTGAGAGCAGCGGTTGATTGGTGAAATAACTTTAATGCGTAGATCGCCATTCGGTGGCCCTTCCAGACGAGAAAGCTGCCGAAAGGCGCTTCAGTATTGGCGTTTGCTGAATTTCAATCGGCCATTTGCGACTAGCACGTGGTAGAACTGCCGCAACCCTGCGCCAAGTAATTCTTAGCGAGGAGCGATCAAGCCGGCCGACGTTTGGCGCTTCGTCTTCATGCCGAGCCTACTTCAACTTCGTGCGGCAGCGAACAGAGCGCCATAAATATCTGCCTTCGGGTGCCTCATCTTCCACCTGATTCAAGCTTTTCGGTTCACGCACGGTTAATTGTGTATCACGTGACAAGGAACGCGCCCATGGATACTTCCGTCTCTTTGTTCTCCCTGTCGAATGAGAAGAATGTTTCTGTGTTAAAGGAACCAGCAGCCACATCAGAATCGAACGAGACGAATTTGCTGCACGCTTTCGCGCTTCGTTCATGCCTACGGTCAGTGGCGCAAAGGATAAGTCGATTGCGCAACTCCAAAAATTCGCGCGGTTCAGCTACGGGGCGAACCGTCAAGCGGCATCGACGTGGTTTACGGACCGTTCAGTTCAATAACGCGAATAAAATAGCCCCCATACCTAACAAAAATAAAACCACCAGACCTGTCACCCATGCTGAATGGCAGGCCCCACCCTTGCCTGCGAGAGTCGCCGAACGACTCGCGTCTTTCATCGGGTCTCAGCTTTAATTTATGGGACAGTCGCAATTGCGGCAAATAGCGTGCCGTTTCATAAGCAACTAAAGTGAACTATTTGAGTTGGTGTCGCTGCGCTCAGACGCCGCTGCCTTAAGTGAACTATTTGAGTTGGTGTCGCTGCGCTCTGACGCCGCTGCCTTTTCAATTTGTTCCAGTAGCTGTTCCGGCCGCGTAGATTCTTCCATGGCTGCCAAATCCGCATCTGCGTCGATTTCTGCGCCAACTTTAGCGGCGATGCTTTTCAGCATCTTCAACATCTTCGTATTTTCCTGTTCGATCAGTAAACTGATTTGCAGGTCGAGGTGACTGCGTTGTTCTGTTTGCAGCGTCTCGTGGCGCAGTCTGATCAGTAGAAAAGACGATAGGAAGATTGACTCCAGCGCCACCGTTAAAGTAAGAAACGTGAAAGGAAACGGATCAGGATGGTATAAAAAAATAGGCGAAGTGTTTAAGAAGATCCAGCCGCTAAAACATAAGAAATGTATCGAAACAAAGGAAATGCTGCCACAGAAGCGTGCGACGAGCGACGCTACATGCTCACCAGTGCTGATGGATGCTTTGGCTGCGCGTTCCAACCCGATAATGGTTTGAACATTTTTTTGCGTCAATGCTTCAGCAGATTTTGACGCATCTTGTATTGGCGGATGCGGGAGTAGGTGCTTTAGACGTCCGCCGCTGGCCGAAATTAACTCAGCCCGCGAAGGATTAGTCATCATTCTTGCTCTGAGTGGCAGCTCGGTGCCATTCCGAGCCGCTGCTGTTCATTAGCTTTTTTACCATCGCGATCAGAGTCGCCAAGTACAGCACGCTCAGTGGTGTCACTCACACGGTCCCAAGCATCTCGGGATGCCGGTTTTGCGCGGTTCCATTCCAGCTTTGAGTTGCTGAGCGCTGAATTACAGTCACGCGCAAGATCAGATTCAACATCATCAAAATGGTGACCCTCGTAATTCAAGTACGAGCTGACGCCGTAGTTGTAGGCTGGAGCATAGTCATCGAAACTCGCGCCAGTCGCATAAGGGCGAAAAACATGGTTCTCACGCCAATACGTTTCCTCGACGGTTGGATCGACAATTTTTGCCACGCCTGTCCCCGCGAGGCCGGACAGCGCCAACGCCGATGCCGATGCCGATTGGGTGTGCGCCCACTGCATCGGTGATTGGATCGAGGTTTGTCGCGTCTGTTTTCTTGGTCGTTTCTGTTTTATGGCTCATGTTTATATCTGTCGAAAATAAAGTAGACATACAAGTCTCGGCCTTGGCGGACGATGGAGCGGCGAAGTAAATTTACAATGGCGAGAAAAATGACGGCGAAACGGAAGACCCGATCAAGACAGGCATGCTGAAGTTGCCCTGGCTGATCGTGCCAACAGCCACCAGCGGTGAAATTGCCCAACCACCGAGCATCGAACCAACAATGCCCACAACGACAC
>JAJAYN010000170.1 GCA_026786225.1 Burkholderiales bacterium
ATCACGATGCGACCGACCAACAGATCGTGCGCTTCTGTTTTGCCAAGCGTGAAGCAACACTCGCGGAGGCAGCGGGAAGATTATTGAAAGTCTAGCACTGGCGCGCCTTTCTGCACGAAAAGGCTTGAAGATGCTCGCCAACACTAGCGTTTGCAATTTCCATCGCGTTGGCAACGACTGCTTACGCGTGTTCGTGATCCGCCCAGTTTGCCGCGAACCGGTTCAATTCGGACGCGTTACGTAATCCCAGCTTCTTTTTAAGATTGGCGCGATGTGCCTCTACAGTCTTCACGCTGCGATTGAGTTTGGCCGCAATTTCGCTGGAACCCAGGCCAATTCCTATCAGGCGAAAAATCTCGAGTTCACGATCAGTCAGGCTGGATAAAACGGAAACGGGCTGGTTCGCCGGCCTGCCGCGCACCTTGCGTGCCAACAGCGTCTGCATACGATCACTCAGGTAACGTTCGCCGGCGAGCACTTTGCGGATGGCCTTGATCACATTCTCAGGCGCTTCCTGCTTGACCAGATAGCCCTTCGCACCGGCCCGCAAAGCGCGCTCGCCGTGGACCAGTTCGTCGTGCATGCTCAACACCAGTGTGGGCAGGTCCGGGTGCAATCGCGCCAGTTCCTTGATCAATTCCAATCCCGACAATCCGGGGAGTGAAATATCGCTCACAACGATATCGGGTTGCTGTTCGCTGAGGAATTCGAGGGCGTGCTCGGCGGAGTCGGCCGTCATCGTGACTTCCAGGTCCGGTTCGTTGTTGATCAACTCTTTCAGGCCGTGCAAGACGATCGCGTGGTCATCGACAATCATGATTCTTGATTTCAAATCGCCGCCTCCTATTCGATCTTTATTTGAACAGGCTTTTTGCGCGCAGCGACGCCCCGCCAAGCCACCCTAACCATCGTACCACCGAGTCTTCCCTTGCCAATGGATAGCGTCGCATCAATGGCGCGACATCGGTGCCGAATACTGTGAAGTCGTGGCTGACTCACGTCCGCACTATCCGCCGCAGTCTGCCCGATACCATTGTCCGAAATCACCAATTCGATTCCGCGGCTGGTGCGTGTCAATCCGATGCGAATCTTGTCCGCTTTGCTATGTTTAAGCGCATTGTTGACTGCTTCCTGTGCAATGCGATAGAGCGTCAGTGCAACGACCTCATCGGCAATGGTCACGGCCGTTGGAATACGTGCGTCACACTTCACGGCTTCCAGACTGTTTACGTCGCTTGCCAATTGCCGCAATGCCGCCACCAGCCCCTCGTTGCCCCAGATATAGGGCGACAAGCCGTGGGCGATCATGCGCGTGTGGCCGATGGTGCGGTTAACCAGCGCAGATATACGACTGGCGAGACCGGCTTCGACCGGACTTTTGTCGGCGAGTTTTTGAGCGAGTGTCTTGGTGAGCAATGCGATACCGGTGAGATCCTGGCCGAGCTCGTCATGGAGCTCAAGACCTACCTGTTGAAGCTCTTTTTCGATGGCCAGCAGAATATTTCGCTCCAGCTCCTGTCGGCCGCGCACTTCGATTTCAAGTGCGGTATTTGCGGCTTTCAGCTCCCGCGTCTTTGCCTCAACAGCAATTTCTGCCTGTCGCCTGGACGTGACATCGCGCGCGCTGATCTGGATGTGCCAGGGCTGCCCCTGATCGTTGCGTACCAGATGCAGTTGGCCTTCGAGCCAGATATAGTGGCCGTCAGCGTGACGAAAGCGATAGGTCAGCGCTGGTCGCAAGCCATCCCTGTCGCCGACGGCACACCGGGCAAATTCCTGTTGCACCCAGGCGAAATCGTCCGCGTGAAAAAATTCCATCGCGTCTGCGCGAAGGCTGGTTTCAATTTCGTGCCCGGTCACCCGCGTGAACGAAGGTGACAGGTAAATGGTCTTGCCGTCCGGCTGCATCAGCACCACGATATCGCGCATGTTGTGGGTGATGAGACGGAATCGCGCCTCACTCTCGGCAAGTTCGCGTTCAGCCATCTTGATGCGGGTAATGTCGCGACCAATGCCACGATAGCCACTGAATTCGCCCTGCGCGTCATACATTGGCCGTCCGGTAAGGCTGAAATATCCCGACACTTCGCCCGTCACGCGGTTAAAGGTGCGCGTCAACATGCGTTGAAATGGTCGTCGCGCCGCCACGATTTCATCATGAACCGCCCACTCCTGCGGTGTCATTGCGTCGGGGAAGAGCTCCCACCGCGTCCTGCCGAGAATGTCCTCACGCTTCGTTTTATAGTCTATCGTTGTCTCGATGGACAGAAATGTGAAGCGATGGTCCTTGTCGGTTTCCCAGATCCAGTCCGACGACATCTCGGTGAGCGTGCGGAAGCGCTCTTCAGAGGCACGCGGTGTTTCTTCCAGGTTCTGCTTATCACTCATGCAATGTCACCGGTCAAAAGTGCAGCCTGATTCATCGTCGACCAACCACGGCGCCATGCATCTGCTCACCAGAGGCGAGGCGCAATTCAGAGTATGAGTATTACCCGATAGTCATTTACATTGGTGCGCGTAGGTCCGGTGAAGATCAGATCATCCAGCGGCGAAAAAAATCCATATGCGTCGTTCGCGCCAAGCAGGGCCTTGGGCTGCAGTTCACCCAAGCGGGCGCGTCGCAACGAGCCAGGTTCAAGATAGGCGCCCGCATTGTCCTCGGATCCATCAATACCATCCGTGTCGCAAGCGAGTGCGAATACGTTCTCCCGCGAATCGAGGTCGATGGCAAGTGACAACAGAAATTCGCTGCACCGACCGCCACGGCCCACGCCCGCGGTGCGCAGTGTTACGGTGCATTCGCCGCCGGAAATGATTGCCATGGGCGGCTTTAGCGGATGATGATGTTGCTGGATTTGCCTCGTGAGCGCTGCATGTACTTTCGCGACTTCGCGCGCTTCGCCCGTCACGCTATCGCCCAGGACCATCGGCGTAATACCGCGCTGCTGAAAAAACGCCGCCGCCCTGGAGAGACTGGCATGCGGTGTCGCGATGACCCGGTTTTCGACGAGCTCAAAAATCGCGTCTCCCGGCTTGAGTGTTTCGGCAATATCGCCGCGCGCGCCGTTGGAGAGGTGACGGATCACCGACAACGGCGACACGATGCGATACGCACTGAGGATATCCAACGCATCCTGATAGGTTGACGGGTCCGGTGCGGTCGGGCCTGACGCAATTGCAGAAGGGTCGTCGCCGGTCACATCAGAAATAATCAGCGATAGCACGCGTGCCGCGGTCGCCGCGGCCAATCGTCCGCCCTGAATCGCGGACAAATGTTTCCGGACGATATTCATTTCCTGAATCGGCGCTCCGCAGGCCAGCAGTTCCGACGTGACCGCCTTCAGATCGGTCATGGTGATGCCGGCCACGGGCAGCGATAGCAAGCTGGAGCCGCCGCCGGAGACGAGCACCAGAAGTAGATCGTCCGCGTTCAGCGACTGTGCGAGGGCAAGAATCTCTTTTGCCGCGTTTACACCGGCTTCATCCGGCACCGGATGTCCTGCTTCAAGCACACGGATTCGTGCGGCGGGCGCGGCGATGCCGTCTGCGCTGGCGTAGCCGTGCGCGTAGCGGGTAATCACAACACCCTCGATCGGCGCATCGGCTGGCCATTCAGTTTCAACCGCTTTAGCCATTGCCGCCGCCGCTTTTCCTGCGCCGACAACAACTGTTCTGCCCTTCGGTGGCGCTGGCAGGTGTGCCGGCACAATCTGCAACGGGTCGGCGGCAGACAACGCTGCGCGGAAGCTATCAATCAACAGTTCGCGTGGACTCATGACCACTATTTTCGCGCCGCGGTGCGCTTCAGGGCAACACCCAGAAGCGGTGCGAGATACCGGCCCGTAAAACTTTGCGGCATCTGCACGAGGTCTTCGGGCGTACCCTGACCAACGATTTCACCGCCGCCATCGCCGCCTTCGGGGCCCAGATCGATCACCCAGTCGGCTGTCTTGATGACATCAAGGTTGTGCTCAATGACGACCACCGTATTACCTTGTTCACGCAAACGGTGCAGTACCTTCAGCAGCAGATCGATGTCGTGGAAATGCAGACCTGTGGTCGGTTCATCAAGAATGAACAGCGTTTTGCCGGTGTCACGCTTTGATAGCTCCAGCGAAAGCTTGACGCGCTGCGCCTCGCCACCCGAAAGAGTTGTGGCGCTTTGTCCAAGGCGGATATAGCCGAGGCCCACCTCAAGCAGCGTATTGAGTTTGCGCGCGACGACAGGAACCGGTTTGAAGAACTCAAAGGCAAGCTCCACTGTCATATCCAGCACTTCGTGAATATTCTTGCCTTTGTAGCGCACGTCCAGCGTTTCACGGTTGTAGCGTTTGCCAAAGCAGACATCGCAGGGCACATACACATCCGGCAGAAAATGCATCTCCACTTTGATGACGCCATCGCCTTCGCAAGCTTCGCATCGACCCCCTTTGACGTTGAACGAAAAGCGTCCCGGCCCGTATCCGCGCGCGCGCGATTCAGGCACGCCGGCAAACAGGTCCCGAATCGGCGTGAACAGACCTGTATAGGTCGCAGGGTTGGACCGCGGTGTACGGCCGATCGGCGATTGATCGACATTGATCACCTTGTCGAAATGGTCCAGCCCCTCGATCGACTCAAAGGGCGCGGGTTCGTCAGACGACGCATAAATATGGTGCGAGACTGTTTTGTACAGGGTGTCGTTAATCAGTGTCGACTTGCCGGAACCCGAAACACCGGTGATACACACGAACGCGCCAACCGGCAAGTCGAACGTCACATTTTTCAGGTTGTTACCCGAGGCACCTTTGATGCGCAGAATTTTTTTCAGGTCGACCTTGCCACGTTTTTTGGGGACGGCAATCTGCTTCTTTCCTGAAAGGTACTGGCCCGTCAGCGACTGCGAGGAGCGCTTGATTTCCTCAGGCGTGCCCTGCGCGACCACCTGCCCGCCGTGCACACCGGCACCCGGTCCCATATCAACCACGTGATCGGCCATGTTGATGGCGTCTTCATCGTGTTCAACCACGATCACCGAGTTACCAAGGTCACGCAGTCGCTTGAGCGTTTCCAGCAGGCGATCATTGTCGCGTTGATGCAGGCCAATAGAGGGCTCATCCAACACGTACATCACGCCGGTGAGGCCGGAACCAATTTGTGAAGCCAGACGGATGCGTTGCGCCTCGCCGCCAGACAAGGTATCGGCCGAGCGAACCAGTGAGAGGTAATCCAGGCCGACGTTATTGAGGAACGTGAGGCGACTGGAAATCTCTTTCAGGATCCTGTCCGCAATCGCCATCTTTTGCGGGGACAGTTTTACGTTATCAAACCATTTGAACGAATCCTTCAGCGACATCGCGGATAGCTCGAAGATCGTCCTCTCGCCCACTTTCACATTGCGTGCCTCGATGCGCAAACGCGTGCCTTCGCATTCGGGGCAGACCTTGGTCGAGATGTATTTCGCGAGCTCCTCCCGCACAGCCATGGAATCGGTTTCACGATGACGGCGTTCGAGGCTGGGCACGATGCCCTCGAAGGTCTCTTCGCGCAGAATGGGCTTGCCGCGCTCACCTGGATACTTGAATGCGATCTTGGTCTTGCCCGAGCCAAACAAAATTAGCTGCTGCGTTTCGGGATCGAGTTGATCGAAAGGCTTGTCAATATCGAACTGGTAATGCGCAGCCAAACCAACCAGAATTTGAAAATAAAATTGGTTGCGCCGGTCCCACCCTTTGATTGCACCCCCCGCCAGCGACAAGCCGGGGTAGGCGACGATACGCTTGGGGTCAAAGAAAGTGATCTGCCCCAGGCCGTCGCATTTTTGACACGCACCCCTCGGGTTGTTGAATGAAAACAGCCGCGG
>JAJAYN010000171.1 GCA_026786225.1 Burkholderiales bacterium
CCGAACGAAAGCAACGCGCCCGCGCCTTTCGGCATATAGCGCTTCACCAGATCGTGATAGCGATTCGAAGGCAGACCCGGGTAATTCACCCATGCGACGTTCGCGTGAGATTGCAAAAACGCCGCCACCGCCATCGCATTGGTGCAATGCCGTTCCATGCGTACTGGCAGGGTCTCGATGCCTTGCAATAACTGCCACGCATTGAACGGTGCAAGTGTCGGCCCGAAAACGCGCATCACTTCCATGCGCGCTTTCATCGTGTAGGCGAAGTCGCCGAAGGTCTCGAAAAAGCGCACGCCGTGATAACCGGCAGACGGCTCGTTCATTGATGGAAATTTGCCGTTGTCCCAGGGAAATTTGCCGCTCTCGATCACCACGCCGCCCATCGTTGTGCCGTGCCCGCCCATGAACTTGGTGGCGGAATGCACCACGATATCCGCGCCGTGCTGCAAGGGTTGGCAGAGGTAAGGTGAGGCGGCGGTGTTATCGACGATGAACGGCACGCCAGCCTCGCGCGCAATGTTGCCGACCGCGACAAGGTCCACCATATTGATTGCAGGATTGCCCAACGTTTCGGAAAAGATCGCTTTGGTATTGGGTCGAATGGCGGCGCGAAAATTCTCCGGCTCGTCCGGGTCGACTAAAGTCGCATCGATGCCGAGCTTCTTGAAATTGACGTTGAACATCGTGTACGTACCGCCGTAAAGCTTGGACGAGGAGACGATGTGATCTCCCGTTTCGACAATATTCAACAGCGCCACCATGGACGCCGCCTGCCCGCTCGCCGTCGCCACTGCGGCACGGCCACCTTCAAGCGCGGCGCAGCGTTCCTCGAACGCGGCCGTGGTCGGGTTCGAGAGGCGCGTATAGACATTGCCAAAAGTCTGCAGATTAAACAGTGACGCCGCGTGATCGGCGCTATCGAATACAAACGATGTCGTTTGATAAATTGGTAGTGCGCGCGCGCGCGTGGCAGCATCGGGGATTTGGCCGGCGTGCAGGGCGAGGGTTTCAAATCCGAATTTACGGTCTGACAAATGCGGCTCTTATCGAAGGTTGTTGCGGGAGAGTGTAGTGAGATTCAGCAACCGACATATTTTTGGCGAACACTAGCTCTGGCGGGAATTTCCAGACGAAAAACCCTGGGAACCCGCGCCAGCGTTAGACTTTCAGTTATTGCCCATGCGTTTTTCTGATTTGGGCGCGGTAACGCCACCGGGCACCCGCACCCAAAAAATCAGTTCACTCATGCAGCCGATGATCACAGCCAATTCAACGCCAAATCCGAAGCCAATCAAGTAGCACGCTGCTGCCGCCAAAAGGCACAGCAACGTAATCGCCCGCGATTTCATTACTTCGCCTGCCCCAGCTTGGCCTTGTCCAGCACCGTCATCGCCGCCGCAACAAAGCCACCCGCGTCTGCCAAGTTCGCTGGCAGGATCAAGGTATTGCCGGCCTTGGCGAGATTGCCAAATTGCTCGATATATTTCTCGGCCACTTTCAGGTTGGCAGCCTGCATGCCGCCAGGCGACTCGAGTGCGCCTGCGACCTGGCGCACCGCGCTGGCGGTCGCTTCGGCCACGGCGATCAACGCTGCAGCTTCGCCCTGCGCTTTATTGATCGCAGCTTGTTTTTCGCCTTCGGATGCCAGTATTGCGCCCTGACGCTGACCGTCCGAAAGGTTGATCTGCTCCTGACGCAAGCCCTCGGACTTGGCGATCACGGCGCGCTTTTCGCGCTCCGCGGTAATCTGCGCCTGCATGGCACGCAGGATGGATTCCGGTGGCGTGAGGCTCTTCAATTCGTAGCGCAATACTTTGATGCCCCATGTGCGTCCGGCTTCGTCGAGTACCGACACGATCTGCCGGTTGATGTCATCGCGACTCTCGAACGTTTTGTCCAATTCCATCTTGCCGATCTCGGAACGCAATGCCGTCTGTGCGAGCTGTGAAATCGCCAGTTCGTAATCAGACGAGCCGTAGCTCGCAAGCTTCGCGTCCATCACCTGAAAATAGATGATGCCGTCGACTGCGAGCTGGGTGTTGTCCTTGGTGATGCAGACCTGCTCGGCGATATCGAGCGGCACTTCCTTGAGCGAATGGCGATAAGCCACACGATCGATGAAGGGCGTGATCCAGTTAAAACCTGGCTGGAGCACAGTATGGAATTTGCCGAGCCGCTCGACCACCCATGCGCTTTGCTGCGGCACGATCTTCATGCCCTCGATGATGAGTGCAACGAAGAAAGCACCTACAAATACGCCGATGGCGACGGTGGGGTTCATGGTCATGAAGCCGGCAGCAGCACCAATGATGACAGCGATAATTAATTTAACAAACATGGAAATCTCCTTACGAGGATGTTCGACTACGGTTGCGAGTACGGCGGGAAGAGTTGATGTCACTGAAGTCTTGTCGGCAACGGCATGGGCCGATTGGTTCTTGAGCTTTAACATGCCGGGTGCGGCACGCTTGGGGTCCGGGTGCGGCCTCAAATTCGCGGCCACCTTCTCAGCTAAATTCGATACCAGTTTTGTTGCGGTCGAGCGGGCGCATGGCTGCTGGCTCGTCGTGGCTGCCATTACATTTTTGGCTTTGGCGTCTTCGTCCTTGATCGCATGCAAATTCCCCTCGGTCAACTTGGACTTCTTGCTGGATAGACCACCGGTAACGCTGAGTTCAACGAGCTCAAGCCACTTTTTCGCCGCTGGATTCTTGCTTTTGGCAGCCTCGTCTTTGATCGTCTTCACGATCTCCTCGGCCCACTTGAATTTATTGCTGCTCAGACCGGCAGTCGCACCAAATACCACCAGCGCGATCCATTTTGAATGGGTCACCGACCAGGCAATTAGCCCGGCGATCAACCCATTCATGAGCCTTGAAAGCATCAGGCGGCGGTCCGTTGGCTACCCACCACCCAGCACTGTCCGTCCTGTGCCAGGATATGCAATGTGCCGCCAACGCCTATTGCGGTGGCGGCTACGTCACCGGGCTTGATGCGGGCGTCCCACTCCACACCGCGATATTTGATGCGCAAAATTCCCTCGGCCGGATTAACCCAATTGGCCACCGTCACGGACTGCCCGACATCGATGGCATTGGCCTGATCGCCGTCGGTGCGATGCGCCGCGTGCCAGTGTTGCACCCACCATGTGCCGATTCCGGCAACGACGCCAGCCACCGAGACTTGCGCAATAAACGGCGCACCCAGCCAGGCCGCAAGCGCCCCGGCAAGCGCGCCCACACCGATGACCACCAGATAGAAGGTTCCTGTCATCAACTCGATGATGACCAACGAAAAACCGAGAATGGTCCAAATGAGATAGTCCTGCATGATTTCCTCCAGACGGGGATGCGGCAGGTCGCTTACGTCCTGCTTAAATGGTGCCGCACGAATTGGATATCAGTATTGTTACTGCCTGCCCGCACGTCAAGCCACAAGGCACGGTTGCCCTCGTCGTGCGACGAATGGCGACCGGGCTTGACCAATGGCGAGCAACGAGCCCCGCGCTTACTGCCAAGCACCATTACACAGCACGCTTTGCCGAAATTACGCCGGTATTTACGCCTGCAAAATGCAGGCCTCCGAACAACCGCCCGTGCTCAATCTTTACGCAACGATCCATCACCACGTCCAACCCGGCTGCTTTCGCGCTCGCGCCTGCCGCCTCGTTGATGACGCCCAGTTGCATCCACAAACACTTGGCGCCAACCCGCATGGCATCCGCCGCAAGCGCAGGAATCTCCTCGGACTTTCGAAAACAATCCACCATGTCGATTTTATCGGGTACGTCCAAAAGGGTGGCGTAACACTTTTCACCCAGCACCTCCTGATACGCGGGGTTCACCGGGATCACGCGGTAGCCATTCTCTTTCAGGTACTTGGCCACAAAATAGCTGGGCCGCCACCAGTTTGCGGAAAGCCCGACGACGGCAACAACGTGATTCTGTTTGAGAATGCGGCGCAATGATTTGATGTCGTCCATGCTGGTTTCCGTTTTTCGATACGACAAGATACGGCAAGTCGTGCCGTTGAATTATGCGCGTTAAAATACATGCACATATGCACGAGGTACTAATCAATGGTCGCGTATTGTGCGACGAAGGCTGGGTCACCGACCGCGTCGTCCTGATCGACGCTGATCGCATCCTTGCCATTGTGTCGCCTGACGACCCGCGTTGTGCATCAGCAAGTGTCCGCGATCTGGGTGGCGGAATGTTGATACCGGGATTTATCGACATACAGGTCAATGGTGGCGGCGGTGTGATGTTCAACGACGATCCCGGCGTCGCGACGATCCGCTTGATGGCGGCCGCGCATCGCCGCTTCGGCACGACCAGCATGTTACCGACGTTGATCAGCGATGAACTCAGCATGGTCCGACGTGCACTCGCGGCGATTGGCCAGGCGATAGCCGAGGGCGTGCCCGGTGTCATCGGCGGTCATATCGAAGGTCCGTTCCTGAATGAAGAAAGGAAAGGCACGCACGACGCGGACAAGTTCCGCGTGCTCAACAGTGACGCCGTGGCGCTATTGTCTTCATTGAAATCCGGCAAGACACTCGTGACACTCGCGCCGGAAATGACCACGTCGGCGTTGATCGCCTCGCTCGCCTCGAAAGGCGTGGTGATTTCGGCCGGTCATACCAACGCGACCTTCACCGAGATGCAGACTGCATTGCGCCACGGCGTGACAGGATTCACACATCTCTTCAACGCGATGTCGCCAATGACCAGTCGCGAGCCCGGCGTCGTTGGCGCAGCACTGCTTGACCCCAACAGTTGGTGCGGCATCATCGTCGATGGCCATCACGTGTCGCCAGCAATGCTGCAAATTGCATTGCGCATTAAGCGCCACGACCGCTTTATGCTGGTGACCGATGCGATGGCAAACGTCGGCACCAGTCAGACGTCGTTTCTGCTGCAGGGCAAGAAAATTGCCGTGCGCGACGGTAAGTGTGTAGATGAACATGGCACGCTTTCCGGCTCGGCACTCGATATGGCCGGCGCCGTGCGCAACGCCGTGGCGATGATCGGGCTGGAACTTGCAGAAGCGGTACGCATGGCGAGTACTTACCCCGCTCAATTTCTGGGCCTTGGACACGAGCTTGGACGCATTACGCCAGGATATCGCGCAAATCTGGCGCTGGCCGACGATCAGTTGAACATTCTGGATACCTGGATTGATGGCAAAAGCAGTTCCTCCAACAACGGGTCTTCCCTGTGACCCTGGGCATTGCAGCAACGCAATGGCACAAATTCGCGGATGCCAATCAGCTTGCAACGCAACTTGCGGCTGAAGACGCGCTGCACATGCGCGATGGAATTGCCGCACGTCGCGCTGCTCATCGAGGGTGGGACCAGGCGCAATGTTGTCGATGCCGCCATCCTGCGGCAGTCCATCGTTCCTGTATCAATTTACTGGTCCGCATAAACACTCGAAAGGCAATATGAGTCCGCCACCCATCCCCGCCGATTGCCGTGCCTTCGTTTTGTTCGGTGCCACCGGTGACCTCGCCCGCCGCATGCTCTGGCCATCGTTGTACGCGCTCGATTGCGACGGCCTGCTGCCGCCCGCATTCCAGCTCATCGGTGCCGCCACCTCGCAGCTCACCGCTGAGCAGTTCGCGGGACGGGTCAAGGATGCGATTTTGCAATCGGCCAATGCGGCATTGTTCAACGAAGCCGCGTTCACTGCATTTATTGCCAGGGTACGTTACGTCGCGGTGGATATCCAGGCGCCGGGGGGCCTTGAGCCCATTCGCGCGCAATTGCTGCCAAACAAAGCTGAGGAAAAGTGCGGCATTATTTTTTATCTCTCAACAGGGCCACAGCTATTCGGACAGATTTGTCTAGCTTTGCGCGATAGCGGGATGGTCGACCAGTACAGCCGCGTGGTCATCGAGAAGCCCATCGGCGCCGACACCGCGTCGGCCAATCGCACCAATGAGGCGGTCGCTGCCGCGTTTACGGAAGACCAGGTATTTCGGATCGACCACTATCTGGGCAAGGAGTCGGTGCAGAACCTGATTGCCCTGCGGTTTGCCAATTCGATTTTTGAGCCGCTGTGGAACGCCAACGCCATTGAGCAGGTTCAAATCTCGGTTGCCGAAACGGTAGGCGTCGATGGGCGCTGGCCTTTTTACGATGCCACCGGTGCGCTGCGCGACATGGTGCAAAGCCATCTTTTGCAGTTGCTTTGCCTGGTCGCAATGGAGCCACCAGCCAGTTTTACGCCATCGGCCGTGCGCAATGAAAAGGTCAAGGTGCTGTGGTCGTTGCGGCCCATCGCAGGCGCGGATATCGCCACGCACGCCGTAGCGGGCCAGTACACCGCCGGCTTCTCTGGAGGACAGGCCGCGAATGGCTATCTGGAGGAAACCGGGGCAGGCGCGGCTGCGGGTGCAAGCACCACAAGCAAAACCGAAACGTTTGTCGCTCTGCGCGTCGAGATCGACAACTGGCGGTGGGCGGGCGTGCCGTTCTATCTGCGCACCGGCAAACGGCTGCAAAAACGCCAGAGCGAAATTGCCATCCAGTTCAAGCCCGCGCCGTACAACATTTTTGCCGGGATTGGTGCCGCACTTGCGCCGAACATGTTGCTGATAAAACTGCAACCCGACGAAATGATCACGCTCACCCTGATGCACAAAAAGCCAGGCCTGCACGAAGTCCAGCTCGGTGAGGTCGGTCTCAATCTCTCGCTGGATGGCGCATTCGGGCCATCGCGCAGACGCATCGCCTATGAGCGCATGTTGCTCGACGTGTTGCGCAACAATTCAGCGCTGTTTGTACGGCGCGACGAAGTCGAAGCCGCGTGGAAATGGATAGACGGCATCATCGACGGCTGGCGCACGACGGGCCAGACGCCGAAGCCCTACAGCGCAGGAAGCTGGGGGCCGACGGCGGCAATCGAGTTGCTGGCGCGCCACGGCCACGCGTGGCATGAATAGCGCGGAGGCGAAGCCGGGTCATGAAACGCACGCCAGAGTGAAGCACCGCATGGGATGGACTTCGCAGGCCAAAAATGTCCCGTGAGGCGCGCCAGTGCTGGTGATTTGTTCATTATTTCCTGCTGGTCGCGCCGATTTTTATCGCTAGCGACCATAATGCATGCGTGACGTGACGTGACCACACTCAATATTTCCATGAGGAAAGACAATTTGACGACGCAAATGCTTGTAGAAGCGCGCGAAGCCCCCGCTGCCGTAGCGCGACAGTTTGCCGAAAGCGACGCTACCTATCGCGATTTCGGGGCACTGTTGCGCGCACGCGATCCGGGCTCGCTATTGACCGTGGCACGCGGCAGCTCCGACCATGCCGCGCATTTCATGGCTTACCTCATCATGGCGCGGCTTGGCCGTCTGGTGACCTCGTTGCCGATGTCGCTGATCACCTTGTACCAGTCAAAAATCCAGTGCGAAGGCCTGGTATCGATGGCGTTTTCGCAATCCGGACAGAGTCCTGACCTGGTGGCGCCTATGCGTTTTTTCACTGATGGTGGCGCCACGACCGCCGCGTTTGTGAATGACCCGGCGTCGCCGCTGGCCAAGGCCGCACAATGGGTATTTCCGCTGCACGCGGGTGTCGAGAAAAGTGTCGCCGCGACCAAAAGCTTTATCGCCCAGCTGGTGGCTGGTGCGCACGTGGTTGCCGCGTGGCAGGGTAATCGCGAATTGCACACGGCGCTGCAAGAATTGCCCGAGGCATTGTCGTCGGCCGTCAATGCAGACTGGTCGGCGGGTGTGGAGATGCTGAAAGACGCTGATCGGCTGTTCGTGATCGGTCGTGGCACGGGGCTCGCGGTGGCGATGGAAGCCGCGCTCAAGTTCAAGGAAACCTGCGCCATTCAGGCCGAGGCATTTTCCGGTGCCGAAGTCGAACACGGCCCGATGGCATTGATCGGCGAGGACTATCCGCTGCTCGTTTTTGCGCCGCGTGGACCGGCGCAGGCAGGCCTACTGGCACTGGCGGAAAAAATGCGACTTCGTGGTGCGAAGTTATTGCTCGCTGCACCGCCAGATACACCGGGATGCAATCTGCCACTCACCGAGACCACCCACGCGGAACTCGATCCGATTTCGGTTATCCAGAGTTTCTACCCGATGGTCGAAGCGCTTTCGCGCGCGCGCGGCTTCGACCCCGATCATCCGCGATATCTGGCCAAAGTGACGCGCACGCATTGATGCGTCGCCTTGTCACCATGCAAAGTAACGCGCCAACCATTGACGACCTGGCAATTTGGTATTAAATTGGTTCTAGTTCGCGTTTGACGAACCATTTTAGGCATGCGCCTCGCGCAGCAACCAACCCTATGGCAAAGCGTCACCACGAAAAATCCACGCCGCACCTTTCGCGCCAGCGCCGCGTTGACAACAGGCGCGGGTGAGAAATTGAACAAGCGCATGATCGCCGAGTTAAAGCCGTCTACGCGTGACGCATCGCCACTCTACCTGCAGCTTGCCCGCAAACTTGCCATCGCCGTACGTAACGGTCGGTTCCAGGCGCACGAGGCATTACCTTCCGAGCGATTGCTCTCCGAATACCTCGCGGTCTCGCGCGTCACCGCGCGCAATGCCATCGATCAACTGGTTGAGCAAGGTCTGATCGTACGCCGCCGTGGCTCGGGAAACTACATCGCGCCGCATCTTGAACAACCGCTGTCCCGCCTCACCAGTTTTTCAGAAGAGCTGCACCGTCGCGGTTACGCACCGAGCTCGAGGTGGCTGGTTCGCGAAATATCGAATGCATCGCCGGTCGAACAGGCTGGCCTCGGTCTATCGCCCAAGAGTCGCGCCGTCAAGGTCGCGCGTTTGGAGCGCCTTCGCTTGGCCGATGACGTCGGCATGGCCTACGAGGCGACAGTTCTGCCGCAGCAAGTATTGCCAAATCCGGAAAGTGTTGAGGGCTCGTTGTATGAATACCTCGACGGCATCGGTCAGGCACCCGTGCGCGCGTTGCAACACATCCGCGCCGCCAATTGTCCGGGCTGGCTGGCGGCATTGCTGGGCGTGCCCGAAGGCCACGCCGTCCTCGACATCACCCGTACCAGCTTTCTCGCATCTGGACAGATCATCGAACTCACGCATTCCTATTCACGCAGCGATTACTACGACTTTGTCGCGGAGATGAAGCGCGGCTAGGATGTGCTGCGTTGATACCACCATGCTAAAGACCGAATCGCCCAGCCTCGAACACACTCGCCTCGACGAGTATTCAATCGACGATCTGGTCGCCGCGTTTGCAGATGACCAATTGGTGGCGGTCAATGCGGTGCGCGCCGCGCGCGGACAAATTGCGGCGGCCGTTGCAGCGGCTGTGCCGCGCCTGGAGCGCGGCGGACGGTTGATCTATGTCGGCGCGGGTACTTCTGGCCGGTTGGGCCTTTTGGACAGCGTAGAACTCTATCCCACTTTTTCGTGGCCACAGGAGCGCGCCATCGCGCTACTTGCCGGCGGAAACGAGGCCGTATATCGCGCGGTGGAAGGCGCAGAAGACCGAACCGAGCAAGGTGGGCTGGACCTGCAAGCAACCAATCCCGGGGCGAACGATGTCGTCATCGCGCTTGCCGCCGCCGGCACCACGCCGTACACGCTGGGCGCATTGCGGGCCGCGCGTGCGGCTGGCGCGCTCACGATCGGCATTGCCAATAATCCTGACGCGCCGTTGACGGGGGAAGCGGAATTCGGCATCACCCTGGATACCGGATCGGAGCTCATTTCCGGCAGCACAAGATTGAAAGCCGGCACGGCGCAGAAAATCACGCTAAATACATTTTCGAGCGCGGTCATGGTGCGGCTGAACAAGGTCTACGGCAATCTCATGGTGGATATGAAGCCGACCAACGCCAAGCTGATCCGCCGCGCCGTTCGCCTGACGATGCTGGCAACTGGTGCCGACGAGTCACTCGCGCAAACGACGCTCGAAGGAAGCCAGTTCCGGATCAAGGTGGCCATCATCGCCATCGTCAAGAAAGTCGGTATTGCGGAGGCCGAGGCAAGGCTTGCCACGGCAAAAGGCAGCGTGCGGCAGGCAATGGGCGTCGACGATTCGGCGTCTGCCGTGTAATCCGCGCAAGTGGTAGCTTGATTCAGTTGGCAGGTGTGGTGACAAGGAAGCTTGACTTCCAATTCGTAATGACGAGGAGAGAAAAAATGAGAGTACATGCAAAGCCGATGGTGACCGCGATCTCAATGGCATTAATGGCCGTAAGTGCAGCGGTCAATGCGCAGACGCCAGCGGATACACCCGCGAAAAAAGATGATACGCAGTCAATCGACAAGATCGAGGTGACCGGTATCCGGGCCTCATTGGAAAAATCGATAGCGGTAAAAAAAGACGCCGCCACCAACGTCGAAGTGGTGACTGCGGAAGACGTAGGCAAGATTCCCGACAAGAATATCGCCGATGCGCTGTCGCGACTTTCCGGTGTAAACGTCCAATATGGCTTGGCGCTGGCGATGGATGAAGCCGAGCGCGTCGCCATCCGCGGCACCAGCCCGAACTTGAATCTGGTGACGATCAATGGCCATTCGCTCAGTTCAGGCGACTGGCATGTGGGCGATCAGGCTGCCGCCAGCGGCCGCAGCGTTGGCTTTGGCTTGATGCCGTCACAGTTGATCGGCCAAGCCATCGTCTACAAGACCGGGCAGGCCGACATACCCGATGGCGGCATCGCCGGCACCATCGACATCATTACCAGAAAGCCCCTCAGCTTCAAAAAGAGCCTGTCGGGCGAAGTTGCGCTAGGTGCCGTGCACGCATCGCTTGCCAAGGAAACCGACCCCCAGGTCAGCGGACTGGTTGCCTGGAAGAACGACACCAATACCTTTGGCGTATTGCTGCAAGGCTTCAAGGAAGACCGGCATCTGCGGCGCGATGGGCAGGAGACCTTCAGCTACGGCATCATCACTGCGGCTCAGGCTGCGGCATCGGGTGATCCATCGCTCGCAGGCAAGCGCATGCCGGGCTCGCTGAACTCGGCACTGTTTATCGGTGAGCGTAAACGTGAGGGTGGATACATCGGCCTGCAGGCACGTCCGACCAGCGACCTCGAATTTAATCTGAGCGCCTTCACCGCCACGCTGCGCGCCAACAATTACAACAGCAGTCCGTTTGCCTTGCCGACCACGGTGGTTGCCGGTGGCGGACGCATCACCAATTACACGGTCAGCGGCGATGTCATCACCAGCGCGACCATCCTGCCACCCACTGTCAGGAATACGCAGTCGTTCGAATACGATAATTACGTACGCGAAGGCGCGAAATCCACCAGCGAGTTTTACGACTTCGACGCCAAGTGGCGCATCACCAACGATCTCACCCTCAAGGCCAGGGTGGGATTCACCGAAGGCAGCGGCGTCACCAATACCCAACCCGGTGCCTTATTCAGCATTTACGATGCGGGCATCACCTACCGCCTAAATGGGGGTAGCCCGCCGGACTGGTCGGTCAACGGGGTTGATCTTCGCAATCAGATGAATGGAAGGTATCTACTCAATACCAATTCAGTCGCAGCAAAAGCCAAATCGACCGACAAGGAAAACTACGCCCACGTCGACGGAGAATACGCCGTGAACTGGGGCGTGTTGAGCAATTTCAAATTCGGCGCGCGGCAGAGTGACCACGAGCGCTCGTATGAGGTTGCGGCTGGTCGGCTGAACAATCTGGACCCGGTACCGGGATGTGTTGCGGGCGTGGCCTGCAATTACCCGCCGGCGACTTGGCCCGTGCCCAACGGTTTCTATCCATCCAACTACGCCAGTGGGCTAAGCGGAAACTTTCCTCGCGACCTGTTCCGCTTCGATGCGAACACGCTGATTGCCTGGGGCAACGCCAATGCCAACTGGGACCCGGTGCTCAATAAAGTCTGGACATCGGCATCCACCGTGAAGGAAAAAAATACCGCGGGCTACCTGATGACCGAATTCGACATCGACAAAATCACTGGAAATTTCGGTGTGCGGGCGGTCAAGACCGAAGTGACATCGTTGTTCTATCAGGCGCTGACTGGCAAATGCGCGGCCTACCTCCCGCCGGCGGCTCCTCCTGGCTGCTCCGTTCCAGGCGCGATCACCTCGGCACGCGGCGTGCCAGTAGTGGCGCAGCAGGTCACATCGAGCAACACCGACTACCTGCCCAGCCTGAATGTGCGCTGGGACCTAGGTAACGGCGCGATCGGGCGTCTGGCCTTGTCCAAAACGCTTGGCCGGCCCAATTACGGCGAATTGGCTGGCTCCGTCGTGCTCAATAACACCCTGCTGACCGGCACAGGCGGCAATCCGAATCTGAAACCGATACTCTCCAACAACGTCGATGCCTCTATCGCCTGGTACATGGCCACGCGCGCGTACGTTTCCGCAGGCGTGTTCGCGCAGGACCTCAAAAACTATGTGAAGGTCGGCACGGCTCCTGTCGAGTTGATCAATATCGACACGGGACTGCCGGCGGTCTACACGGTGACCTCGCGTATCGGCAAAAACGCCAAGATCAAAGGGTTTGAGCTAGCTGGCGAAACACCGGTGGGCGGTGGTTTTGGCGTGCTGGCGAACGTCACTTACGTCGACGGCAAGGACGAAGACGGCTTGGCGTTGCTCGGTACATCGAAGTGGACTTATAACGTTCGCGGTTACTACGAAGACGCTAAACTCAGTGCCAGCCTGGCCTGGAACTACCGCAATGCGTACCCGTATTTTTTCCAGGGCAATGGCACCAATACACCCGGCAACGGGGCACGCTACTTTGCGGGAGCCGGCAGTTTGGCCGCGTCGCTCGGCTACCGGATCACCGAGAATATGAGCGTGCACCTCGATGCGAATAACCTGAACAATCCGATCCGTTATACCTATCATATCAATCGGGATGCGCCGGCTGCCTTTTACGAGAATGGCCGCCAGTATTTTGCTACGCTGCGGGTCAAGTTCTAATCACTGCTGTCGTACGAGAGGGGCACGCATTGCCCCTCCCGTTCTGCACCCAGCGGACCACACATGATGATCGGTACTGAATACAAATGACGATAGAAAGTCCCCGTGCGCAGCCGGACACAAACAGAGCGCCATGGCGCTGGATTCCAACGCTCTATTTCGGTCAGGGCATTCCATACGTTGTCGTGATGACGCTGTCGGTCATCATGTACAAGAACTTGGGGCTCTCCAATACCGACATCGCGCTCTACACCAGTTGGCTGTATCTGCCCTGCGTGATCAAGCCGCTGTGGTCGCCGGTGGTCGATATGTTCAAGACCAAACGCTATTGGATCGTCGCCTTGCAATTCGTTATCGGCGCCTCACTCGCACTGGTCGCGCTGACCATCCCGACCGCACATTTCTTTCAGATTACGCTGGCCGTCTTCTGGCTCATGGCCTTCAGTTCGGCGACACACGATATCGCGGCAGATGGCTACTATATGTTGGCATTGCAGCAACATGAGCAGGCGGCGTTTGTCGGTGTCCGCAGTACCTTTTACCGCATCGCCATGATTGCCGGTCAGGGCGGTCTGGTCTATCTGGCGGGACAGATCAGCGAACAGACCGGCAATGTGGCGTTGGCATGGTCGATCGTCTTTTTCATTCTGTCAGCGATGTTTTTCGCGCTGTTTGTTTATCACCGTTTTGTGTTGCCAGTACCGGCAAGCGATCAGCCGCTGCTGCGCGACGGCGATAACGATGTGATCAAGGGTTTCATTTCCACGTTCACGGCTTTCTTCAAGCGCCCCGACATTCTGGTCATCCTGTTGTTCCTGCTGCTGTTTCGGTTTGGCGAAGCCCAGGCATTGAAACTGGCCGCCCCCTTCCTGCTGGATCCGGCGATCAAAGGCGGGCTTGGCTTGAGCACGCAACAGGTCGGGCTGGTGTACGGCACGATTGGCGTGATCGCGTTGACGCTCGGCGGTTTGCTTGGCGGCTTCGCGATTTCGCGACATGGATTGAAGCGCTGGATCTGGCCGATGCTGCTCGCGGTGCACTTGCCCAATCTTGCGTTTGTTTTTCTGGCCTACGCACTGCCGACGAATATCTATGTCATCGCAACGGCGATTGCCATCGAGCAATTCGGCTACGGCTTCGGCTTCGCGGCATATCTGCTGTTCATGATCATGGTCGCCGATGGCGTGCACAAGACCGCGCACTACGCCATTTGCACCGGCTTCATGGCGCTGGGAATGATGTTACCCGGGATGGCCAGCGGCTGGATTCAGGAACAGCTCGGCTA
>JAJAYN010000172.1 GCA_026786225.1 Burkholderiales bacterium
AGACACGCTGTCTTGAGGGGGCAGTGCAGAAATGCGTAAGAGTTCGAGTCTCTTCGTCGGCACCATTAACTAAAAAGTCGTTGCGGGCGCTGTTCCCGCATAACGGGATTGTGTGAAAATTGGTCACTTGGCGTCATGGCGATAAGGCGTTCACCTAAATGCTCGAGAATTATTTTCCCATCCTGATCTTCGTCCTTGTCGGAGCTGCCATCGGCGTGCTGCCGCTCATTGGCACCAAAGTGCTGTCCATTTTGTTGGGTCACGATCGGCCGTATCCGCAAAAACTCTCCCCATATGAGTGTGGCTTCGAGGCCTTCGAAGACGCGCGCATGAAATTCGATGTGCGCTATTACCTCGTCGCAATTTTGTTCATTTTGTTCGACCTTGAGATCGCATTCATGTTTCCTTGGGCAATCGTATTGCAGGAGATTGGGTGGTTCGGGTTCTGGGCGATGATGGTGTTCTTAGGTATCTTGGTGATCGGCTTTATCTATGAATGGAAAAAGGGCGCGCTTGATTGGGAGTAGCCTTCGAGGGGTCCCGAGAGCTGGATACAAAATGTACGGGCTGTAGATTGCCATGTGTGAACCGGGATACAAATGATTTTTGAGCGCATAGAAATTGAGTACATGAGAGCTCGCACCAACTTGGAGAAACCCCATGCCTGAAGGCGGCGTTTCGCAACAAGGCTTTGTGACCACGTCAGTCGATAGCGTACTCAACTGGGCACGCACCGGCTCAATGTGGCCCATGACTTTTGGTCTAGCCTGCTGTGCGGTCGAAATGATGCACGCTGGTGCTTCACGGTACGACTTGGATCGCTTCGGCATCGTATTTCGCCCCAGTCCGCGTCAGTCGGATGTCATGATTGTTGCAGGGACGCTTTGCAACAAGATGGCACCGGCGCTGCGCAAGGTTTACGATCAAATGGCCGAGCCACGTTGGGTGATTTCGATGGGCTCTTGCGCCAATGGCGGTGGTTATTACCACTATTCGTACTCGGTTGTGCGCGGGTGTGACCGCATTGTGCCAGTCGATATCTACGTACCCGGTTGCCCCCCAACTGCCGAAGCATTGCTATATGGTCTGATTCAGTTGCAAAACAAAATTAAGCGCACCAATACGATTGCACGCTAGACCATGTCGCCTAAACTCGAAAAACTGAAGGTCACCGTTGAAGCCGTGCTTGGCGCGCGTGCGATGAGAGTCTTGGTTGATACCAGCGAGTTGATCGTTGAACTGAAAGCGGCTGATCTCACGCAAGCGATGACAACGTTGCGCGATGATCCGACGCTGTTGTTTAGTCAACTGATTGATGCGAACGGCATGGACTATGAGGGTTATGGCGACAGTTGGGGCGGTGCACGGTTTGCAGTGGTGTACCAGCTGTTGTCAATTCAACACAATTGGCGTTTAAGGGTGCGCTGTTTTTGCGTGGATGATGAATTTCCAATGGTCGACACCGTCAATGACATCTGGGCTTCGGCAAACTGGTATGAACGCGAAGCATTTGATCTTTACGGGATTGTTTTCAATGGCCACCCCGATTTGCGTCGCATTCTCACAGACTATGGATTTGTCGGCCATCCGTTCCGCAAGGATTTCCCCGTTACCGGGAATGTGGAAATGCGCTATGACCCAGAGCAGCAGCGAGTCGTGTATCAACCCGTGACGATAGAACCGCGCGAGATTGTGCCGCGCGTAATCCGTGAAGACCATTACGCGGAGCGAAAATAATCGTGGCCGAGATCAAAAATTACACGATGAACTTCGGCCCGCAGCATCCAGCAGCGCATGGTGTATTGCGTTTGGTGCTGGAACTTGACGGAGAAGTCATTCAGCGCGCGGACCCGCATATTGGGCTACTGCACAGAGCGACGGAGAAACTCGCCGAGACGCGCACCTACATTCAGAATCTGCCTTACATGGACCGTCTCGATTACGTGTCGATGATGGTTAACGAGCACGCGTACGTGATGGCAATTGAAAACCTCATGGGCGTCAAGGTACCGTTGCGTGCGCAGTACATCCGGGTCATGTTCGACGAGATTACCCGTATCTTGAATCACCTGCTATGGCTGGGGGCGCATGCGCTGGACGTGGGCGCAATGACAGTGTTCCTTTATGCCTTCCGCGAGCGCGAAGACTTGATGGACACCTACGAAGCGGTTTCGGGTGCACGCATGCATGCGGCCTATTACCGTCCGGGCGGTGTGTATCGGGATTTGCCAGAGCGCATGCCGCAATACACCATTACCCACGGGCGCAATGCGTCTGAAATTGGCAAAATGAACGAAAACCGGCAGGGTTCATTGCTGGACTTCATCGATGATTTTGCCAAGAGGTTTCCAGGATACATTGACGACTACGAAACTTTGCTCACGGACAACCGTATCTGGAAACAGCGGCTGGTTGGTATTGGCGTGGTCACACCAGAGCGCGCGCAGAATTTGGGCTTTACCGGCCCAATGTTGCGGGGCTCCGGTATCGCCTGGGATTTGCGTAAGAAGCAGCCATACGAAGTTTATGGCGACCTTGATTTTGATATTCCCATTGGCACCAATGGTGATTCATATGACCGCTATCTGGTGCGGATTCAGGAAATGCGTGAATCGAACAAAATTATCAAGCAATGTGTTGATTGGTTGCGCAAGAATCCTGGGCCCGTCATCAGCGACGACCATAAAGTCGCACCGCCTTCGCGGGAGAGCATGAAGGCGAACATGGAAGAGTTGATCCACCACTTCAAACTCTTCACGGA
>JAJAYN010000173.1 GCA_026786225.1 Burkholderiales bacterium
CATCATCACCGGCGATGGCCGCACCGGTAGCGCGATGGCGGACCACCCGGATGTAGACAAGATTGCCTTTACCGGCTCCACTGACGTCGGCCGCATCATCCGCAAAGCCACCGCGGGCACTCACAAAAAACTTTCGCTGGAACTCGGTGGCAAATCGCCCTTCATGGTGTTCGATGATGCTGACCTCGATAGTGCCGTCGAAGGCGTGGTCGATGCGATCTGGTTCAATCAAGGGCAGGTGTGTTGCGCAGGGTCGCGTTTGTTGGTGCAAGAAGGCGTCGCCGACAAGATGGTCAAAAAGCTTCGCGCGCGCATGGAAAAATTACGCGTCGGCGATCCGCTCGATAAAGGCGTCGACATCGGTGCCATCGTGGCGCCCGTGCAGTTGAAGCAAATCCAGGCGCTGGTAAAGCAAGGTGCCGACGAGGGCGCAACGATGTGGCAGCCGAGCTGGGCCGCAGAATGCTTGAAGCGCGACGGCTGCTTTTACCCACCCACACTCTTCACCAACGTTGCCCCCGCATCAACTATTGCGCAGGTCGAAATCTTCGGGCCAGTGTTGGCCGCGATGACCTTCCGCACACCGGAAGAAGCGGTGAAACTGGCCAACAACACCCGCTACGGCTTGGCCGCCAGTATCTGGAGTGAGGATATCAATCTCGCCCTCGACCTCGCCACGCAAGTCAAAGCGGGCACAGTCTGGATCAACAGCACCAACCAGTTCGACGCGGCTAGCGGTTTCGGCGGTTATCGTGAATCCGGTTTCGGCCGTGAAGGCGGCAAGGAAGGTTTGTTTGAGTATGTGAAGCGGAAACCAGCGAAAGAAATTAAAACACAAGCACTGGCGCGTACCGCAGGCAATAAAGCCTCTGGAGGCCGGACCAGTGCTGGAGTTTCATTGTCGATTGTTCCCAGTATCGACCGCACGGCAAAAATGTATATCGCCGGCAAACAAGCCCGCCCCGATGGTGGCCTTTCGATCAATATTTTCGGCCCGACCAAAAACTTGATCGGCGAAGTCGGTGCCGGCAACCGCAAAGACATTCGCAACGCTGTCGAGGCCGCACGTGGTGCCGCCAACGGCTGGGCCAAAGCCACCGCACACAACCGCGCCCAAGTGATTTACTTCCTCGCAGAAAATCTCGCCGCGCGCGCAGATGAATTCGCGCGACGCATCACCCAGCAAACTGGCGCATCCACAAACGCAGCGCGTGCAGAAGTCGACGCCGCAATCGAACAATTTTTCACCGCCGCCGCCTGGGCCGACAAATACGATGGCCACATTCACGGCGTGCCGCAGCGCAACGTTACCCTCGCCGTGCCTGAGCCGATGGGCGTACTCGCCATCCTCATGCCCGATGACCACGCCTTACTTGCGCTCGCCGCACTCGCGGCACCTGCGCTCGCGATGGGAAACGCACTCGTGATCGTGCCGTCACCCAGGCACCCGCTCACCGCGACAGATCTTTATCAAGTACTGGAAACGTCCGATGTGCCGCACGGCACCGTTAACATCGTCACCGGCCCGCGTGATGAACTCGCTAAAACACTGAGCGAGCACGATGATGTAGACGCCATCTGGTACGCAGGTCCGCCACTTGGCCAAGCCGCCGTGCAAAAAGCCAGTGCTGCCAACATGAAGCGCACGTTTGTGATGGATGCAACCGGTGCGCTACCGAATATCGACGACGTGTTGCGCGAGGCCACGCAGGTGAAAAATATCTGGGTGCCGTACGGCGCATAGCGACGCTGAACATTGCCGTACCCTCAGACGTTACGTGCCCGCAGGGCCGCGACCATGGACGCAGATTCTGCTGAGGATCTCGCTGAAGTTCACGCGTTGTTGGCGCGTTTTCGTGCGCATCAATTGTGGGCGACGCAGCACTTGAACCTAGAAACGGCAGTTGGCCCCTCGTCTCGGTCAATAAGAGCTTGATATGTTTGTGCTTTCGGCTGTTCAAGGTGTTCACCTTCTGGGTGAGGTCGCTACGGGTGCCATTGCACGTTTTTTCGGCTCCCTGGCGGCGTTGCTTCTCCTAGCAGAGTGCAGTCTGCGTCGTCGTCGCGCCTTGCCAGGAAGCCGCAAAATCGCACCCGTCCAACTGCCGTTTCTAGGTTGAACAAAGGTGTGGCACAAACCGCACTGAAACAATCAAGTAAGGATTGCGCTAATGTTTCTTAAACAATGGGCGAGGGTAAAGGGCGCCGATACGCCGTGAATTACGGAGCAGTGGCACGCCAGCAGGCTTGTCAGGTTTGTAAGATGCCAATGTGATTTATATGATTTTCGTCATTCTCTGATCGACCCGATTCCACGCCGCTTGTGCCGCGGATCGTACGTCCAGCCATGAAGGATCAAGTTCAGTTTTGGAGAGAATGTACGCCGCTGCCAAATCGCCTTCTGCGTCTGCGAAGGAACGACCATCGAATCGTACGCGACCTTCCCAACCTGCTCGAAAGCCTGGGGCGTAATATTCGTAAGGTTTGCCCGGCACGTAGTAGGGCTCCCGCGCGAGCGTTTCTTTCCAGTAAATCTCTTCGGCAGTTGGGTTGACCGCCTCAGCAGCACTTTTGCCAGACAATCCCCCCACGATAGCGCCGACGGCAAGGCCAATCGCACTGCCAATCGGCCCGCCGACGGCCATACCAACAGCCGCACCGGCAACACCGCCCGACGCCGCGCCCGCACCGGTTCCCAGCGGATGGGCACCGGCTTCACCGGTGAGCGGATCGAGATTCAACTCTTCCGCGTTGACCACGGTTTTCTTCGTGACAATGTCGACAGCTTCATTCATTTTCATGCTCCTGTGCCGGTATCGGCGGCTAGAAATTTCTCGGGCTTCGGTGTAAAGCGCATG
>JAJAYN010000174.1 GCA_026786225.1 Burkholderiales bacterium
CTGGCGACGCTGACAAGGAATTCGCCGCTTGGTGGGAACGTTTCCAGTTTGCCGATTAACAGACGCAAGAGAGCATGCTGCGGCCGGACGATTAACCTAAGACCAACAAACGCCGCCGCCGGAAGAAAAAAACGGATGAAAGCGGGGGCGAAGGCGCAGCGGATGCTGCGCAAGCACCAGCGACGGACGTCGCCCCGTGACATTTACAGATGGCAATTTGTCAGCAAAGCGCTCGACAGTATTCGTCGCGCTGGGCAGCAATCTTGATCATCCGGTGCTGCACGTGCAACGCGCCTTGCGCGAGATCGACGAGCTGCCAGAGACTGCGCTGGTGAAAATATCGGCGCTGTATGAAACAGTGCCGGTGGGCGTTTTGGATCAGCCACCCTTTGTAAACGCCGTCGCGCAAATCGCAACCACGCTCTCGCCGCACGATTTTCTTGCCCGCCTGCATGCCATCGAAGCGCAGCACGGACGCTTGAGAAACAGTGCGACGGAAGAAAAAAACGGACCGCGCACCCTTGACCTCGATATTCTCCTGTTCGATGAACTGACCATCAGCGAGCGCGGTCTCACCATCCCGCATCAGCGCATGCATGAACGTGCCTTCGTATTGGTGCCGCTGCTTGAAATTGCGCCCGACGTCGTCATTCCAGGAAGAGGTGCCGCGAAAAAATGCCTGGCGACATTGGATATCGCGGGTGTCGGACCTCCCAAATATGAAGTGCAGTAAATATGAAGTGCAATGAGAAATTGCTGATTCCGCACGACATGGCAAGAAATCACGTAGATCGCCATTCGGCGGGTGTTTTCGGACACAAATGTCCGGATAGGCGCGCCAGTGCTAGAGTTTGCCTAAATGATCAGCGCGTTTTGCGCGATAGCAACCCATGAAATACCGCTACATCGTCGTGGAAGGCCCCATCGGCTGCGGAAAATCAACGCTGGCACGTTTGCTGGCCGAACATTACCGCGCGGATTTGTTGCTCGAAGATCCGGGTGCCAATCCCTTCCTGCCGCTGTTTTATCGGGATATGAAACGCCATGCGCTCTCGACACAAATGTTCTTTTTGTTCCAGCGCATCAATCAATTGGCCACGGTTCGCCAACCGGATTTGTTTGAGAAAAAAACCATTGCCGATTACATGTTGGCCAAGGACGCATTGTTCGCGAGACTCACGCTGGATGACAACGAATTTAGCCTCTACTCGCAGCTCTACAACCATCTGAAGCCACAGGCTCCAACACCGGATCTGGTCATTTATCTGCAAGCCTCAGTGAGTCAATTAATGGCACGCATTCAGCGGCGCGCGCGGCCGATGGAAAAGGGAATCAGTGAAGATTATCTGATGCGTTTATCCGAGTCCTACACCAGGCACTTTTACGATTACCGCGAATCCCCACTGTTGATTGTAAACAGCGACGCGTTCAATTTCGCCGAAAACCGCGCACACATGGACATGCTCATCAAGCGCATCGAAAACCTGCGCGGCGTGCGCGAATACGTCAACGCATCCTGATTCTTGCGCAGATGGAAATTATTCACACGATTTCCGAGTTGCGTTCACGCCTGAAGGTGGAATCGCTCATCGTGTTTGTGCCGACGATGGGAAGTCTTCATGCCGGTCACATCGATTTGATGCGCGTCGCGCGTGAACGGGCGGGCGTCGGCGGCTGCGTCATCGTTTCGATATTCGTCAATCGTCTGCAGTTCGGCCCAAAGGAAGATTTTGGCAAATACCCACGCACGCTGAGTGATGACTGCGATAAATGTCGCGCAGCACGCGTCGATGTCGTTTTCGCGCCGGATGAATCAGAAATGTATCCCGAGCCGCAGACCTACCTCGTCGAGCCGTCGGAAATTCAACATATTCTCGAAGGTGCGGTACGGTCGGGGCACTATCGCGGCGTCGCCACGGTGGTACTTAAACTTTTCAATATGGTTCAGCCGCAGGTGGCGGTGTTCGGTAAAAAAGACTACCAGCAGTGCCGCGTGCTCGACAACATGGCGCGGCAATTGAATCTGCCGGTTGAAATGTTGCTGGCCGAAACAGTGCGGGCAGACGATGGCCTGGCGTTGTCTTCACGCAATGGGTACCTCTCGCCGAACGAGCGAACCGAGGCGCCGCAACTTAGCGCCGCGTTAAGCGCAATCAAATCAGCATTGCGAAAGGGTGAGCGAAATTTTGTAGCGCTCGAATCGCATGCACAGAGGACACTCATGGCCCGAGGCTGGCTACCTGATTACATTGTCATCCGCCGCCAGAGCGATCTACTGCCGCCATCAATCAGTGATCGCGCACTGGTGGTACTTGCCGCTGCACGGCTGGGTGCTACCCGGCTTATCGATAATCTGGAGGTATCGATTTAGTGCGCTCAGTGGCGATACCGTCACCGGCGCAGGGCGGGCACGCCATGCTTTGGCAGCCCTACGACTAGCCACATTTAGAAAAATGTGAGCAAATTTACGCCGCTCTCAACGCGTCTACAATCTTCAGCCGCGAAGCTTCCATCGCCGGCAGAAAACCACCAACAAAACCCATCACCAGTGAAAACAATAACGTCTTCACGACGATGCCGGGCGTCAGCGTAAATCCAAACGCGAGCTGAGAGAAGGATTGGAAATTAAGCGTCGAGATTGAAATGAATTGCAGGAATGTGGCGAACAGCAATCCAGCGATGCCGCCAACCAGTGCCAGCAGTAGCGACTCCAGCAAAAACGCCGCAAGTATTGAAGGTCGCCGGAATCCCAACGCACGCAATGTGCCGATTTCCGCCGTGCGCATCGCCACCGCCGAATACATCGTGATCGCCGCACCAATCATCGCGCCGAGTGAAAATATCACCGACAGCACAGTGCCAAGTATCGAGATAAACGTCGACAGCGCACGCGATTGGTCCTCGTAAAATAATTGCTCGCGTTTGCCCTCAACGGTCAGCCGGATATCGCCCTCTACCAGCGCTCTCATCGCGTCGAAAGAATTGCTGTCTGCGAGCTTGGCAATTGCCGAAGAGTAACCGGTGCGTCGGAACGCCTGCATCAATTGTTCGCTATCCCCCCAAACCTCGGAATCGAATGCGCTCTTGCCGCCATCAAACATGCCGACCACCAGCCAATCGCGTTGCGCGAATCGCAATGATTGTCCGATCGCCACACCCTCGAACTCTTCGAACACGCTTCGACCGACCACGATTTCGGACGACCCGGGCCGAAACATGCGGCCGCGCACTATTTTTACTTGTGGGCGCAAGGTTACCCCCATCGGCGGCAATCCACGGGTGACGATGTTGGAGAGTTTGTCCTGACCGCGTTTGGTCAATGACGTCAGCACAACGGCTTCCTTCGATACCATCGCCCGTCCATCCGCGTCGCGCGCGATTTGCGGCAGGCTCTCAATGAGTGATGCCTGCTCGCGCGATACGCCACTCTGAATTTCTGTTTCTGCCGCTTTCCTGATAAACATCACGTTATCAAAACTGCCAGTACCCACCATCGTCTGCTTTAGGCCGGCATCGAGCATTAGCACGGCAGCAAATACGAAAGCCACCAGCGCCATGCCGCCAGCGGTCAGGCCGGTCGTGAGCTTACGCGTCCAGAGATTGCGAAAGACGTATGAGAATGGGACCTTCATCCTGCGTGCCTTAATCCATCGACGATCTTGATGTTGGCGCTACGCCAACCCGGTACCAGCGCTGCCACTACGCCGACCACGACCGCACACGCGACCTGCATGACGACCGTCGTCGACGACACTTTGAAGACTGAAAAAATCGCACCGGCTGGAGAAGCGGCAAATCCCTGCGCCACCGGGAAAGTGAGGAGGATACCGATGCCAGCGCCGATCAGCGCAAGCATCATTGCCTCACCAAACACCAGCGCTGCGACAAAACCAGGCGAGAACCCCAGTGCCTTTAGCGTCGCGTATTCAGCCAGACGTTCACGCGCCGTCATGGCCATCGTGTTGGCCACCACCGCCATGATGATAAAAATAACGACGAATGAAACGATACGAATCGCCACCACAATGGCTTCGGATTGCGCGATAAATCCTAGTTGAAATGACTTTTCTGTTTCGGTGAGCGTCTCGGCCAGGGAATTTTTGAACTCGGTATCGATGGCTTTGGCGATATCGGCGATACGGCCGGGATCGGTGACTTCAATATTGAAAATGCCAATCTGATCAGCACGTCGCGGGAAGCGCTTGATCAGGTATTCGTTTATGTAATTCCACTGGAAATAGAACTGGCGTGTGATCGTGGTCTCATCCTTGCCGTCAAATATCGCGCGGACGGTCATCTGCCAGTTGCCGGGAAAAATCGTGCCGCGAATAGGAATGACATCGCCGACTTTCCAGCCGAACTGATCCGCGAGTTTACGGCCGACGACGGCACCTTGACGGTCACGCTTGAAGGCCAACAGCTCTTCCGGCTTCATCAGGAACTCGGGATACATCTCAAAAAAATTGTCGCTGTCCACCGCGAATTGCGGGAAGAAATTCTTGGGTTCAATATAGATGCCACCGAACCATTGGGAGTGCGCAACCGCCTTGACACCGGGAACCGCCTTGATCCGGTCGCGATAGTAGGAGGGCATCGGGAACACCAATGAAATTGCGTTGCGCGTGACCATGCGCGCAGCGGAGGATGCATTCGCCCCCGCGAACCACGCATCGACAACTGTCTGCAACAAGCCGAATGCAAGAATCGCAATGACCAGGCCAACAATGGTCAAGCTGGTGCGCAGCTTGGCGCGGAAGACTTTTTTGAAATTGAGTTTGATAAAATACACGTCAAGCTGCTGCAGATTCGTCGATCAACTCACCTTTTTCAAGGTGCACGATATGCCTCGCCGCCTCCGCCGCATGCGCATCGTGCGTGACCATGATGATCGTCTTGCCCATCTCAACATTCAGTTGCTTCAGCATACCCAGCACATCGCTCGCCGACTGCTTATCGAGATCACCGGTCGGCTCATCACAGACGAGAATCGTCGGATCGGTGACGATGGCCCGCGCGATGGCCACACGCTGCTGCTGGCC
>JAJAYN010000175.1 GCA_026786225.1 Burkholderiales bacterium
GCTTTGATGTACCCATCGAAAATCATGCGACGGTCCCCTTTTTTAGAGCGCGTTGAAACCCGCATTCACCGCGCCACGCTTCCTGTTTGGCATCGCCGTCACCAAGCCAATGCAGTTCAGGCATGCGCTATCCCTGCATAAAATGGCGAAACACCAGCACCGGCGCGCCTTTCCGGCAATTTTCTGCCTGGAAGCCGCTCCAGTGCTAGCGTTTCATTCTGCGCATTCACTAAGCGAGCGCAATCGAAATGCGTCCCTCGCGGCGCGAGCGCGGTGCGGGTTTGATGATGATTTCGATATCGCGGCCCAACTTGGTCAGGCAGTCCATGAGCTTCCTTTCGGACACGCCGCGGAATTGGCCGCGCAATAGATTGGAGAGTTTGGGTTGGGAGAAGCCAAGCAACGCCGCCGCCTCGGTCTGCACCAAGTGTCGGCGCTTGATCTGCTCGGCAATGGCGGAAACCAATCGCGCCTTTACCAACATTTCGTCGGCATCGGCATATCCCAGATGCTCATAAACACTCTTTGCTTTCGTCGCCATTTCCTACTCCTTGCTCCTGGCCAGCGCCTGCTTTAGTCGTTCGCGGATCAGATCGATGTCGTGCTTCGGCGTGGCGATTCCGGACGTCGACTTCTTTTGAAACACGTGAAGCACATAGACGACACCCGCAACTTTGACCGTATACACGCTGCGATAGGTGTTGCCGCGCCAATCTTCGATAACCTCCAACACGCCCGCCGACCCGAAGCCCCGCATCACTTAGGCCGACTCATGCTTCTCGCCACATTGAGCCAGGTGCAATGCGTAGCCAAAGGTGTCGATCACTTGCGAGGGTAGCGCCAGCAGGTCTTTCTTGCTGCCGCCTACAAACACCAGCGGTTTGAGGTTACTCATGAACAGGGATTATACCCAAATAGGTATAGCGTGTGCAGGACGCCACGCTGACTCAATGCCGAAAGTGCCGCATCCCGGTCATCACCATCGCCACGTTTTTCTCATCCGCCGCCTTGATCACCTCTTCATCCCGCATCGATCCACCGGGCTGAATCACTGCCGTCGCACCCGCATCGGCGATCACATCCAGCCCATCGCGAAACGGAAAGAACGCATCGCTGGCGGCAACCGAACCTTTCAGTGACAGGCCGGCATTCTGCGCCTTGATGGCGGCAATCTTCGTTGAATCGACGCGGCTCATCTGGCCTGCCCCGACACCCAGCGTCATGCCGTAGCGACAAAACACGATGGCGTTGGACTTCACGAACTTGGCGACGCGGAACGCGAAAATTAGGTCGTTCATTTCCTCGATAGTAGGTTGCCGCTTGGTGACGACTTTCAGTTGCGAAACATCAAAATCGTCGGAGCTTTGTACCAGCAAGCCACCGCCGACACGCTTCATGTCGACATCCTTGACGGCTGGGGCAAGCGGTAGCGCAAGCAGGCGAACGTTTTGCTTGGCGGCAAATATCTTCCTTGCCTCGGTGCTGAATGCAGGCGCGAGCACGACTTCCACAAACTGCTTCGCGACCGCCTCGGCGGTAGCGCCATCCACTACACGGTTGAACGCGATAATGCCGCCAAATGCGGAAGTCGGATCGGTCTCCAGCGCGCGCAAATAGGCCGTCAATGCGTTTTCCGCAATCGCCACGCCGCAGGGATTGGCGTGTTTGACGATGACGCAAGTCGGCACATCGAACGCGCGGCAGCATTGCCAGGCGGCATCTGCGTCGGCGATATTGTTGTACGAGAGTTCCTTGCCCTGCAGTTGCGTGTAATGCGCAAGCGTGCCAGCGGCTGGATGTTTCTCGACATAGAACGCCGCATCCTGATGCGGGTTCTCGCCGTAACGCATGTCCTGTGTTTTGGTAAAGCTGAGATGCAACTTGTCCGGGAAAACGCGGCGATTGTTATCGTTGTCCAGCGATGAAAGATAGGTGCTGATCATGCCGTCATATTCGGCGGTATGCGTAAAGGCTTTCTTGGCCAGAGCAAAACGGGTGGCGTGTCCAAGTGCGCCGTCGTGCCCCCTCATTTCTTCCATCAGATTCTTGTAGTCGGCCGAATCAGTCACGATGGCGACGAACGGATAATTCTTCGCGGATGCGCGCACCATGGCCGGGCCGCCAATGTCGATATTTTCGATCGCGTCTTCGAGCGAGACATCAGGCTTGGCAATCGTCGCGGCGAATGGATAGAGATTCACTACAACCATATCGATTGCCGGAATGTCGTGCTTCTTCATCGCATCCATGTGATGCGCGAGATCGCGGCGCGCGAGGATGCCGCCGTGCACGCGTGGATGCAGCGTCTTCACGCGGCCATCCATCATCTCTGGAAAGCCGGTGTAGTCGCCGACCTCCACGACCTTCACACCATTCTCAGCCAGCAATTTGGCAGTGCCACCGGTGGAGAGAATCTTGACGTTGCAGCTGGCGAGGAACTTCGCGAACTCGACCACGCCGGTCTTGTCGGACACGCTGATCAACGCGCGCTGGATGGGGATGAGATTATTTGTCATGTTCTCTGTGACAGGCGATTTTTGATCGGGTGGCGGGTAACGCTGTGTGCAGAGTGCTGAGTGAATAAGCCAGGCCGTTGTCACCCGTTACACGTCACAGACTTACTCAATACCATGCTGCGTGAGTTTTTTTCGCAGTGTATTTCGGTTCAACCCGAGCAGCTCAGCCGCGCGCGTCTGGTTGCCTTCGGCATGGTGCAGCACCACTTCGAGCAGCGGTTTTTCGACGTTGGCCACGACCATATCGTAGATGTCGGTCGCGCCCTCGCCATCGAGGTCGTGAAAATACTGCTTCATCATCTTCCGTACGCATGCGGACAATTCACTATCTCGTTGCACATTCATTTTTCTTGTTTCCTGTTTTTGTTGTTGTAGTTCTATTTTGAACCACTCCCTATGCCGCTTGCCTGCAAGCAGCCACTTCCCCATCGATCAAACGCGCAAAAAAATGGTCCAGTGCCGCCACTTGCAGTGCAGCGTCTTCAATCATATTCATGTCTTGCCGGAACGCCGCTCCTTCTGGCATTGCCATCACATACCATGCGAGATGTTTCCTGGCGATACGCAATCCTTTTACATCACCGTAAAAACCATGTAACTCCCTCAAATGAGTAGAAGCGATGGCATGTATTTCAGAGTAGCTCGGCGCCGCAAGATGCTTGCCGGTTTCAAGGTAATGCGCAATCTCGCGAAATATCCACGGACGGCCCTGCGCGGCCCGGCCGATCATGATGGCGTCGCACCCGGTGTAGGCTAGTACGAATTTTGCCTTCTCAGGCGAATCGATATCGCCGTTGGCGGTTACTGGAATGCGGACGCTCTGCTTGACTGCACGAATAGTGTCGTATTCGGCGGCACCTTCGTACAGATCGCTGCGGGTTCGGCCGTGAACAGCGAGTGCCGCGACGCCGCACCTCTCGGCGAGACTCGCAATCGCCAACGCATTCTTGTGTTCGCGATCCCAACCTGTACGAATTTTCAGCGTAACCGGAACGTTGACGGCGTTCACGACCGCTTCAAGAATTTGCGCGACGAGCGACTCGTCCTTCATCAACGCGGAACCTGCTTCGACTTTGCAAACCTTCTTGGCCGGGCAGCCCATATTGATGTCGATAATGTGCGCGCCCTTGTCAACGTTGTAGCGCGCTGCGTCAGCCATCATTGCCGGAGCGGCACCGGCTATCTGCACCACAATGGGATTCACTTCGCCCTCGTGGTCGCCGCGCCGTATCGATTTCTCGGTGTCCCACAGACGGCTGTTGGACGCCACCATTTCGCTCACCGCCATGCCCGCGCCCATGCGCTTGCACAATTGGCGAAATGGGCGATCCGTCACGCCTGCCATCGGTGCGGCGATCAGATTGTTGACGAGTTTGATATTGCCGATTTGCAAGACGAAGGCCTGAAAATTGAATGACGTGTGTTGCTCAAACAACGGGCGCTCATTTTATAAGCAATTCACTTCTTCACAAAATGAATTTTGTGTTTTCGAGAAGTATTTCTTAACTCACTGATTACTTTGAATGCGACACACCGTAGCCGCCGCCGCCCGGCGTTTCCAGCACGAACACATCGCCGACATTCATTTGCGTTTCGTCGGAATAGGATAACGCAGTACGACTGCCATCGACGCGTTCAATCCACGTTTTTCCCAAGCCTCCGACTTCGCCCCCTTCCATTCCAAAATTCGGGACTCGATGGTGGCCCGCGAGAATGGCCGCAGTCATCGGCTCAAGAAAACAAATCTTTCGCGTAGCGCCATTGCCGCCATGCCACGTTCCGCCACCGCCGCTGCCATGGCGAATGGAGTGTTCGACCACGCGCACCGGATACCGCCACTCAAGAATTTCTGGGTCGGTCATGCGTGAGTTGGTCATGTGCGCCTGAACCGTGTCGCAACCGTGGAAACCCGGTCCTGCACCGGTGCCACCGGAAACAGTTTCGTAATACTGGTACTTGTCGTTTCCAAAGGTCACGTTGTTCATCGTGCCCGTACTCGCAGCCATCGCGCCCAGTGCGCCGTAGAGCGTATCGGTGATGCATTGCGATGTCTCGACGTTGCCTGCGACGGTTGCTGCGGGCGAATGTGGATTGAGCATGGAGCCTTCCGGGATGATGATGGTCAGTGGTTTCAGGCAGCCCGCATTCAGTGGAATGTCGCTATCGACCAGAGTACGGAATACATACAAAACAGCAGCGGTGACAACGGCCGACGGGGCATTAAAGTTGGACGCCAGTTGCGGCGACGTGCCCGTAAAGTCGATGGTCGCGCTGCGCTGGTCAGCGCCGACTGTGATGCTGACTCTTATCAACGCACCGCTATCCATTTCATACACATAGCTGCCATTCGCTAATGAACCAATGATGCGTCGCACGCTTTCCTCGGCATTGTCCTGCACGTGCTGCATGTACGCCTTGACGACATCGAGACCGAAATGCGCCACCATCTTGCCTAGTTCCTGCACGCCTTTTTCGTTGGCTGCAATTTGAGCACGCAAGTCGGCAATATTTTGATCCGGATTGCGGGCAGGATGTTTGGCACTGGACAGTCGCTGCCGCATTTCTGTTTCCAGCATGGCACCACCGGCGACGAGCTTGACGTTGTCGAGTAGCACACCCTCGTCTTCCACTGTTTTTGAAAATGGCGGCATGGAACCAGGTGTAATGCCGCCGATATCCGCGTGATGGCCGCGCGAGCCCACGTAGAAAAGCACCTGTTCAGCCGCATCTGCGAATACCGGCGTAACGACCGTAACATCAGGCAGATGCGTGCCACCGTTGTACGGGTCGTTCAGCACGTACACATCGCCACGCTTCATCCTGCCTGCATTCTTTCGCACGACCGTTTTGATGCTCTCCCCCATTGACCCGAGGTGCACCGGCATATGCGGCGCATTCGCGATGAGATTTCCGTCTGCATCGAATAGCGCACAGCTAAAATCCAGACGCTCCTTGATATTTACCGAATACGCCGTATTGGCCAACCGCAACCCCATCTGCTCGGCAATCGACATAAAGAGATTGTTGAATACTTCCAGCATGACTGGATCGGCCTGCGTGCCGACGGCATAGCGGACATCGCGCCGGACGACGCGATTGAGGACCAGATGATTGAGAGTAGTGACCTCCGCCTGCCAGCCCGGCTCCACGATCGTCGTACCGTTCTTCTCCGCGATAATTGCCGGCCCATCGATGCGCTGGCGCAGACAAAGTTGCTCGCGCAGAAAAATAGGTGTGCGTCTTGTTTCGCCGCTACTTGTGGCGGACACGGTTTCAATCGGCACCGCAGTGGTGGCAGCGACATCACCGAATGAGTGTGTGGCTGGCGTGTCCGTGCCGCCAATCGCTTCACAACTGACTGCCTCGACGATAAGCGCGCGACCGGGCATCAGAAAACTGAAGCGCCTTTTGTACGCGGTATCGAATTCGCTCCGCATTTCTTCGACGCTGCTGAAATTGACAATCAGCGCCGAGTCCGTGCCTTCGTATCGCAAATGCACGCGACGTTTCATTTGTATTCGTGCGCTGGGTACGCCCTGCGAGTCCACTTCTGCAGCAGCGAGCGATGCCAGAGACAAAAGTTCAGCGGTGAGTCTTTCCAGGCTTTCCTCAGTCAGCGCAAGCTCAACCGCTTTCTCCCGCATCGCAACAATATCTGCAAGCCCCATGCCGTAGGCCGACAGGACGCCTGCAAGGGGGTGGATGTACACGCGCGTCATGCCGAGTTCATCCGCGACCAGACAGGCATGCTGGCCACCGGCACCGCCAAAACAGCTCAACGTATATTCAGTTACATCGTGGCCGCGCTGCACAGAAATGAATTTCACGGCATTGGCCATATTCGCAACCGCAATGCGTATGAAGCCCTCTGCAACTTGTTCAGGCGTTTTCTTCTCGCCAGTAGTCGCTTCGATGTCCGATGCCAAAGCAACAAATTTCATCCTGACGATGTCAGCATCGAGTGGTTCATCGCCTGCTGGACCAAACACACTCGGAAAATGGTCGGGCTGAATCTTGCCGAGCATGACATTGCAATCCGTGACCGTCAGCGGCCCGCCGCGTCGATAGCAAGCGGGGCCGGGATTGGCGCCTGCCGAATCCGGCCCGACGCGATAGCGCTGACCATCAAAATGGAGTACCGAGCCACCGCCCGCCGCGATGGTGTGTATCGCCATCATGGGCGCGCGCATGCGTACCCCGGCGACCTGCGTCTCAAACTCGCGCTCCAGTTCCCCGGCGTAATGGGATACATCGGTCGATGTACCGCCCATGTCGAAGCCAATGATCTTGTCGAAGCCCGCCACAGCTGACGTGCGCACCATACCGATGATGCCACCAGCCGGCCCCGACAGGATGGAGTCCTTGCCTTGGAATTTAGCGGCATCGGTAAGGCCGCCATTGCTCTGCATGAACATGACCTGGCAACCCGGCAATTCCTTCGACACCTGATCGACATAGCGACGAAGGATGGGGGAAAGATAGGCATCGACCACCGTCGTGTCACCACGGGAAACGATCTTCATCAGCGGACTGGCCTGGTGCGATACCGAGACCTGCGTGAAGCCGATGGTGTGCGCCATTTCCGCGACCCGCAGTTCGTGGTCGTGATAACGATAGCCGTGCATCAAGACGATGGCGATTGCCCGGAAGCCCTTATTCCACGAGGCCTGCAGGTTGTTTTTGGTCGCAATTTCATTTAACGGGATAACAACTTCTCCACGCGCACCGATGCGTTCTTCAACTTCCACGACATCGGAATAGAGCAACTTCGGCAATTTAATTTGCCGATCAAATATACGTGGCCGATTCTGATAACCGATGCGCAACTGATCGCGAAAGCCTTTTGTGATGAACAATACCGTGGGCTCACCCTTGCGCTCGAGCAAGGCATTGGTGGCAACGGTAGTACCCATCTTCACAGACTCGATTTGGTCAACAGGAATGGGTGCATCCCTGGGCACGCCGAGCAAGTGTCGGATGCCCGCGACCGCAGCGTCACGATACTGCTCCGGGTTTTCCGAGAGCAGCTTGTGTGTCAGGAGCGATCCATCGGGAAGCTTGGCGACAATATCGGTAAAAGTACCGCCGCGGTCGACCCAGAATTGCCAGCCATCTGGACTTGGACTGCTTGTCGCAGGGATTTTTGTCGTCATTGGAGTTCGGATAGTGCTGCTAGACTATAGATCATAGCAAGCCAACCACAGGGAGGATTCATGAAACACATCATTTCACTTCTCGCGATCGCCGGCGTGTGTATCGCAGGCAGCGTTTCTGCACAGACAAAATGGGACATGCCAACGGGCTATGCACCGGGTAATTTCCATACCGAAAACGTGCGCCAGTTTGCGGCCGATATCGACAAGGCAACGGTTGGCAAGCTCAAGATCAC
>JAJAYN010000176.1 GCA_026786225.1 Burkholderiales bacterium
GCTGGCTGCGCCCCACCTCGCGCCCGCCAGGGCGCTCGGATTCGGCAGGCTCTCGTCATGCCGCAGGGCATGACTCATGTCCAGCCTCATCCACCCCTCCTCGCAAAGGCGATGGCACCGGCGTTGCTGTTCATGTTGTACATCACGCCCGCACCGTTGCCGCGGCTACCCGTGAAGAATCCATCAAGGCTACCGGTCACGCCGGTTGGCGTGCAGTTGGGTGTGCAGGTGACATTGAAGGTCGCAGGCCGCGGGATGCCGGGGATGGTCGCGCCACCGGCATAGGCCGAAAAGTACTGATCACGATAGATCGGCACACCGTTGGCAGCGCCGTTCCAGGTTTGGCCGTTGATGGTGATGTTCACCGATGTATCGACTGTGCGTGCGCTGAAGTTGGCGTTCAGGGACGCTGAATTGAAAACGCCAACGCGTCCGGCAAGATCGGTCGGACGTGTAGAACCGGCCACATCGTAGACGGCTGTGCCGGTGAGCGGGAGTGAAACCGGGCCACTTTGCGACGGGCTGAAAATGTAGTGCAGGCTGCTTTGAGAGAGATTTACATTTTGGCCACCGATAGTCGCGCTGCCCCCGGCCCAGCGGCCCCACACCAGGCCCGTGGTGGGATCGAAGCCATTGTCGATGACGGTCGCCGTACCTTGCGCGTAGGGACGATGCCCGATGATTTCGTTGCCCGATACATAGGGTGCGGTCAACGCGGTGACGACACCATTGTTGCCGACGGTCACTTCAGCCTGCCTGTTGGTGGTGGCGTACGAACGAATGTAGCTGGCACGTGCAAGGGAGCCTGTCGGATCTGATATCAGGCCATCGCGATAGGTGGCAGCGGAATTCTGCGATGGACCGGAATAGGCGACCACGCCGTTGATACGCTGGAAATCAGCGCCGTTGGTGCTGGTCTGGTCGAAAATGCTGTAACCGAGAATCGCGCCATTGAGCGTGTTGCCGACGAAACTGCCCTCAATGCTGCCGCCAAGACGAAGGTTGTTTACCGAGGATAGCCCACTGCCATTGGTCACGACCACGCGCGAACCGCTGGCGAAAAACGTGTTGAACGAAAACGGCACGTTGGTTGCAGCGAGATTCCAGCTGCCTGCCGCGGCACCGCCACCGCCATTCATCGTGATGCCGATCACGGCGTTGAGCGTGCGGGCGGTGAAGTTGACGTCCAGGGTCGATGTCGTCAAGGTCCCCAGCGTGCCGAGCTGGTTGGTCGGCGTGGTGGCGGCTTGGCGCGTGTAAGAAGCAGTCCCCGTCAACACGTCGGAAAGATACGAGGGAAACCCGGCGCCACCATAGGCCCAGTGGACACTGCCACCGACATTGCCGCCCGAGCCGCCATTACCGGCACCAAATCCGAAACTGGTTACGTTTTCCCAACGACCGAGCACGATTGTTGTGCTACCGCCGACAGTAACCGTTTGCAGGTCGCGCGCGGTGCCGCCGCCGATATTCGCACCGGTACCGCTCTGGCTGCCGGCATAGGCGCTGTAGCCGCGCAAGGCACCGCTGGTATCCAGCACAATTCCACCCGGGATCGCCAAATCAGATACGCTGGAACCACCGGTAGCAATCACAATATTCTGTAGATTGATTGGGTCCACACCCAGGTTTCCCGTGGCATCGATCACCGTGAAGCCGAGACCGTTACCGCCGAGCACTGTCCCGGGCCCACCAGTACCGCCGACACCGCCCGTACCGCCTGTGCCACCCGTGCCGCCGGTATTGCCGCTACCTGTTCCACCGGCAGTGTCGATCTTGTCTTCGGCATCAGGCTTTTTTTCCTTGGTGACGATCATGACTTTGCCCGAGTCCAACAGGCTGGGTGGCGTCGGGATTAGCTTGGGTGCCTGCCCCAGAACCACCTGCACCGTCTGGTTGGGATTGGTGAGGATGGGCGGGAAATTGCCGTCGAGGCTGGCGACGATATGGCTGCCTTCAATCGTGTAATGGTTCGTGGTGTCACCATTGGATTCCAGGATGCCGCCGGAACCGCGAATGCCGACCGTCGCGACCTTGGTGTTCATGCGGTAAGCCGCCTTGTTCGCGTTGGTCAGCAGAGCGGTGAAGGAGCGCAGCGTGCCGCGCACAAGATTCAACACTGCACCCGGCTGATCGCTGGCGGTAACCGGATATTTTTCGACGACCAGTCGCGAATTTGAACGCAGGGATAATTTCGCCTGATCCACCATCGCCAGTTGCGCCATGCCGTCGGGACCGGTCTGGATGATATCGAGCGGCCTGACTTCCGTGCCGCGTACGGGCGTGATGCGTTCCGCGCCGCGCTCAAGGGTGACGCTGCCTATCACGTAGCTGAATTGACCACTCTGCGCAAACGCAGGGGCCGCCGACATGATTAGCGCCAATGCCGTTAGACCAAACGCAAACTTTGCCAGCGTCTGAATTGTTTCCGTGAATTTTATTGTGTTCATTGTTTGTCCTCTATTTCACTCAAGTCGCGTCGGCAAATACGGCGGGATCGGCTTTTGATTATTGGAAGTCGCAGCGAATCGTGGAAGACACCTCGTGACGGGTGAAATCGTAGATTGCAATATTGGAATCATTGCGCGACGCAAACCACTGGGCGCGCATCGAACACTTCTGCTGAAAACGCCAATTCACACCGAGCGTTGCGTCGGCAAGACGATCGCGTCCGATTTGAACCTGCGTCGCGCGTGCAAAGGCACTTTCGTCGCGCCTGACCGAAAAGCCCAGTCCGTTGAACCACGCCAGATTATCGGTAAGTGAATACTGGAAATAACTGCGCACACCGGCGACACGCTTGGATTTGTCGGAGATGCCATCGGCTAGTTTGCGCGCCGCTTCATCGCGGCTGTAAAAACCGCTAAGCTGCCACAGCGGCGCGCCCTTGCGATCAAACGCCTGCACAAATCCAGCCGTCACCATGGCTGCATCGAAATCCTCAATGCGGTTACTGAGAAATTTCACCCGCGACCCCGCTACCCCGACGCTGAGTTGCTGGCGGTCATTCAATGCATACCGGTAATCTGCCGAAATCATCGCGTTGGTGCGGTCATTGGTCGGCTTGGGATCGCCCGGTGCCAGGCCTTCCTGATTGAAGCGGCTATAGCCGCCTGCCAATCGCAACTGTTTCGGGCCATCTGCCCACAGGGTCCCGACCCGCGCTTCGCCCGATATCGACTTGAAATCCGCTTCTTTGCGATATGCGCGGCCGCGCGCTTCGCCACCGACAAACGCAACCCAGCCAGCTTTCAGCGCGTAGTTGTAATCGGCACCGACTGCCGCGCCGATATAGGGTGCCTTGCGCTTGATCGAATTGCCGGTCGCACGGATTCCGTCGATATTGAACGCAGATAAAACGGCGGCGCTGAAATCGGTGGGCACGCCAGTCAGGTTGCTGTCGTAACCAAGGCTGGTTTCACCCCAGGCCGAGAAAATAGTTGCCGTTTGCGAACGGCGCTCACGAATCGCCGCCAGATATTTTTCAATCACCATCAGCGCGGCGGGCGGTGGATTGCTGGCTCGCAGTTCTATGAAGTTCGCTTGCGCAAGATCCATGGAACCCGCGTTGAAATACGCGCGGGCCAGATCGATACGCGCACCGGCATTTTTTGGATCAACCTGCAACACGCGTTCAAAGGCAATGATGGCTTCGTCGATTTTCCCGCTCTCAAGCGCGGCCTGACCGAGCAGGTAGTCAAACTCGGCATTGCCGGACAATTGATCCTGTTGCGCAAACAGAATCATGTACGCCTGTTTGGGATTGTTCGCTGCCAGCAATTGCTGGGCATCACGTAATAGCGCAGGATTGGCTAGCGCCCTCGGGGGTGCCAGCGATGCGCACAGGAGGACAGACGCGGCAAGCAGGGAAGGGATGAAATGTGTGCGCATGGATCGTTGTCTTTTTATCATGGGCCATATCAAAATTAGTGCGCCAATGCCGCCCGAACTGACCGTCGACATTGACCAGGATTGAGCTTTGCGTAAAACTTTTCCTTGTTTCCCAAAACCGCTGATTTGCAAGGAAAAGTCATCAACTATTTGAAGCCATTAATACTAAGCCCAGACCGCACCGTTGTAAACCGATTCCCGCTGCCCATTCGAGGGATGCTACTGACTTGTCCCTCGAATGTAAGTGCAAAACCACACACTGAAACTAAATGCCCGCGACACATTGCATCGCAGCGGCCAAGCCGTGACCGCGACCAGCTTAACCGCGTATCATGACAAATCCGTTTAATTCACAACCTCCGAAAACCCCGATGGACGCCGGCAATTCCCCCTCAGAAACGGTATTGCTGATCTCCCAGTCTGACGGGGTGGTGATGCTGACCCTGAATCGCCCGACAAAATTCAATGCGCTGTCGCTTGCAGCGCTTTACGCACTGCACGCGGCGCTGGATTCAATTCGGGACGACGACACAACACGTGTCGTGGTCATTGCCGCAAATGGCACCGCATTCTGCGCGGGCCACGATCTGAAAGAGATGCGCGCGGCCAACGATCAGGCGTTCGTCACCAATATGTTTCGACTGTGTTCCGACCTGATGCTCAAAATTGCCCGGTTGCCGGTGCCGGTTATTGCCGAAGTGAACGGCATGGCGACCGCAGCCGGCTGCCAGTTGGTCGCTCAGTGCGATCTTGCTGTTGCCGCCGATCACGCGAAGTTTGCCGTATCCGGCATAAACCTGGGCCTGTTTTGCGCGACACCAGCCGTGCCGCTTTCGCGAACCATTTCGCGCAAACGCGCGGCCGAGATGCTCATGACCGGCGATTTCATCGACGCCACCACCGCGCTCGACTGGGGTCTGGTCAATCGTGTCGTTGCCGCCGATGCGTTACGTGCAGAAACGCTGAAACTTGCACAGACGCTTAAAGCCAAGCCGCGCGCAGCACTGGCGCTGGGCAAGGCGCTGCTCTATCGGCAAATGGAGGCGGGGATTGAAGCGGCGTACGCGGATGCATCCGATACCATCGCCTGCAATTTTACGCAGGCGGAAGCGCAGGAAGGCATCGCGGCGTTTTTGGAAAAACGCAAACCGGTCTGGGAATGAGTGCCGCCGCATCCGGCAGTTAAGCGCCTGCCAAATCCGTGATTGTAGGTGCGTAGGGGGGAACTTCTAATAACCTCGTTTCCGTTGCCCTGAGGTATCGAAGGGCCTTGCGGCACATTTATAATCAACGACTTAGCATCGGTGTGCTTCGATACCTCAGCACGAACGGATGTTGTTTGAAGGTCCCAAGGCGAAAACTCTAGCACTGGCGCGGCTCTCAGGCTAAAAAGCTTCCGTAAGCCTCGCCAGTGCTAGAGTTTTCCGAAAGCTCACAAATCGCGCAATATTTCACGCGCAGCGTTGTGCCCGGGAATACCGGTCACGCCGCCACCGGGATGCGTACCGGCACCGCACTGATAGAGCCCCGTGATGGGAGTGCGGTAATCGCCGTAACCGAGCACGGGCCGCGCGCTGAATAACTGATCGAGCGACAACGCGCCGTGGAAGATATCACCGCCAACCAGACCGAACTTGCGTTCCAGATCAAGCGGGGAATGACTCTGCCTAGCGATTACGCTGGCTTTGAAATTCGGCGCGAACCTCGTCACGGTATCGATCATCAAATCGGCCACTTCTTCGCGATGGTCGTCCCAACTGCGGCCGTCCGTCAACGTCGGTGATACGTGCTGGCAAAACAGGCTGGCCACGTGTCGCCCCTTCGGCGCGAGAGAATCGTCAACGACGCTGGGGATGAGAATTTCCACGATGGGCTGCGTCGACCATCCAAAGCTGCGCGCATCGAAATACGCCTGCTCCATATAGCGCAGTGTCGGTGCCATGATGATGCCAGACGCATGGTGCAGACCCGGCTCGGGATGGCAGGTAAAACGCGGTAGCTCCGACAGGGCAACGTTCAGGCGGAATGTTCCCGAACCGCATTTGTAAGCGGCAATGCGCTGATTAAACTCGGTGCCAACGGCGGCAGGATCGAGCAGCCGCTGGAACAACAATTTAGGATTCAGGTTAGACACAACCAGCCCCGCCTCAATTTCGGTGCCATCCTCGAGTACCACCCCACTTGCCCGACCATCCTTGACTACGACGCGCGATACGGCCGCATCGACCGAGATTTCCACGCCGCGCGCAATTGCTTCCTTTGCCATCGCCTGGGTAATCGCGCCCATGCCACCCATCGCGTGACCCCATATGCCGGGCTTGCCGTTGACTTCGCCAAATACGTGGTGCAGCAATACATACGCTGAACCGGGTGTGTAGGGCGACGCAAAATTGCCGACGACGCTGTCAAATCCAAAGCAGGCCTTGATCGGATCGGACTCAAAATAACGGTCGAGCACGTCGCCCGCGCTCTTGGTAAACAGATCGAGCACATCTCGCCGCGCCGCCATATTGAGCGCCTTGAATCGCTTGCCCACTTTCAATGCCTGCAGGATGTCAGCGATACCGCCACCGACGTTGGGCGGCGTTTCAAGAAGCAAACTTTTTAATACAGTGGCAACGCGATCCAGCATGGCGTAGTACGCGGGCAGGTTGTCAGCGTCGCGCCTGGAAAATTTTGCGACCTCCGCCTGGGTTGCGGCGAGACCACCACCCACCTTCAAAAACTGATGGTCATCGAGCGGCAAAAAGTTGGCGTAAGGCCGTTCAGTAATCCGCAGCCCGTGCTCAACCAATTTGAGATCGCGAATGACTTTTGGATTGAGCAGACTGACGGTATAGCTGGCGGTGGAATTACGAAATCCCGGGTGGAATTCTTCGGTAACCGCCGCGCCACCGACGACGCTTCGCCGTTCCAGCACCCGCACCTTCAGGCCCCTTGCAGCGAGGTAGCATGCGCACACCAGGCCATTGTGGCCACCACCGATAATGATGGCGTCAATCACTGCACTTTGTCCGCGCAAAATACGCAACCGGCATTGCAGCGGTGACTTTCGTTAAAATCAGGGTTGCAGTCAGGCCATGCGAAAAAATTGGGTGATGCGTGGCGTTCATAGGTCTATTAAGCTTCGGGAATTTAAGTGCCGCTAACACTAACACATCGTCTTTTCGACCTTGATGCATTGAGGCTGATTTCGTTTTGTAAGCTGCTCGTGTTAACCGCATTGCTGAGCGGGTGTGCCGGCGGCATCGCTGAATTCAACGGCCCGGATGCGCCGCGATTCGCCCAGTATTCGCCTGCCAATCGTCCGCGTCTCGCTTTGGTGCTGGGCGGTGGCGGGCCGCGCGGTTTCGCACATGTCGGCGTACTCAAGGTACTCGAAGCCAATGGTATCCAGCCCGATCTGGTGGTCGGCGCGAGTGTTGGTTCGCTCATCGGTGCGCTTTATGCAAAGGGCCTGTCCGCGGCAGAGATTGAAAAGATCGCATTGGCAATCGACCCCAAGCGGTTTATCGGTGTCTCCAGTTCGGGGTTTAGTGGCAACGGCGGCGCGCTGGAGGACTTCATTCGCGAACTCACCGAAGGTAAGCCGCTGCAGGGACTCACCCGCAAGCTTGCTGTCACCGCGGCCAGACGCGACAACAATTCGCTGGCCGTCTTTACGCAGGGCAATACCGGTGCTGCGGTGCGTGCATCAACCGCCACACCAGGGCAATTTGCCCCGGTACGGATTCTCGGCGTCGAATACCACGATGGTGATGAAGCCCAGCCTGTGCCCATCCGCGTCGCGCGCGATTTGGGCGCAGAAATCGTGATCGCGGTCGATGTATCGGCGTACCTGGAAAGAACCCCCACTGGAGCGCCTGAAGCCTGGCGGGTGCGGGACAAAAAACGTACCGCACTGATCGAAGTCGAGCGCCCCCTGGCGGATGTATTCATCCATCCCGATCTCAACTATTACGCGGGCATCAGTGATGCCTATCGTTTGATGTGCATTCGGCGCGGCGAAGAAGCGGCACGTGCGGCCCTGCCAATGATTCGCGAATCGATGCGTCTCAGGCAACTGGCGGTTGGGCACACGCACTAGCGCCTGAGCAATTGGCACTGGGCACACGGTGGGCGTAGCGTATTCTGCCTGCTCCGCACGGAGGACATGGCTGGAAGCCGCAGCAGGCTTGGCGTTCCGGCCGGACTATTTTTTGCAGGCAGCGATTTTTTCCTGTACGAGAACGTCGAATTTTGCGACATTCACGACGACGCGATCATGCACGCCCTCGCCGATCAGATCGCGCTCGTCGCGTGCACTGACCTTGAATTTCACTGCACGTCCGTCAACGGCGATGACTTCAGCGATGGCCGTCACACGCATCCCGACTGGCGTCGCGGCGAGGTGGGAGACATCGAGGTGCGTGCCCAGGCTTTGATGCCCTTCCGGCAACAGGTGTTCGATTGCAGCGAGCGCAGCGGCTTCGAACAAATTGATCATCACAGGTGTCGCCAATACCCGCACGCGACCTGAGCCCACAAATGGCGCGGTGTGTTCGTCGCCGACCGTAATTGACCTGGTGCCGCTCGTTCCGGACGCAATGGCGAGTACCAGGCTCATCGGCTACGCAATCAACCACCATCCAGTTTCACTTGACCGTCCACCATGGTCGCGCTGCGTTTGGTGCCATCTTTTGAAACCGAAAATCCCTTTGCGCGCTTCAAGCCTTGTTCGAACACGCCTTCGAACCAGCCGCCATCATTGAAATAAAATTTGCCTTCACCACTCAGTTGCGCATTGACGTAGGTGCCTTCGGACCGGTAGCCGGTGGAGTAGTAATACGATCCCTTGCCGGTCATCGCGCCCTCAGTGAAATCGCCTTCGTAGCGGTCACCATTGGGAAAATAATACACACCCTTGCCATGGGCGCGATCATTGATAAAGGTCGCTTCCCAGCGGTCGCCCCCTTTGGTTGTGAACATGCCTTTGCCGGACATTTTTCCGGCGGCCATCTCACCTTCATACTTATCGCCGCTGGCAAACACGTAGACCGCTTTTCCAGAGGCCTGACCATTGACAAATGTGCCATCGGTTCTGTCGCCGTTTTTGGCGACGAAAATACCCTTGCCGTTGAACGCGCCTTTGGCGTACTCACCCTCGTATTGGTCACCGCTTGCAAAAATGAATTTACCGCGACCGGAAGGCTCATCCTCGACAAAATCACCTTCATAACGGTTGCCGTTGGCCCATATGTAGGCACCCTTGCCCTGCTTCTTGTTTTCGCGGAATTCGCCTTTGTATCGGAATGCAGGCGAAATAAATTCGCCTTGTCCATGCAATATCTGCAGCTTGTCTTTGGTTTCCTTGTACTCGCCGTTATAGGTTGCACCGTCGGGGAACGGGATAAGGCCCGATAACACCTTTGCGACAGTCGGTATTGGGGGCAAGGTGGTTCTTTGTTCCGGCGAGACTGCCGCGATTTTGTCCGCACCTGGTGCCGTCGTGCTCCCTTGCGGCAAAACAGGCTGGCTTGGCGCTGGATCAACCGGCCTCGGCGCTACGGTATTCGCTGGTTTTATCTCGATGCCGCGCGAATCGCTGGCCGCTGGTGTCTGCGTGGCCGCCGCGCTGGCGATAAGCGTATTTTCTGGCGGCGCGGGCGGTCGTCCTGCGGCAAAGGGTGGCGAAGAAACCGATGCTGGCACCACGCGCACGGAATTCGATTCTGCAATGAGTACCGGCGCGGCGGCAACATTGGTGTTCGACAGCGGCGTCGCCGCCACTTGTTGCTGGGACATCTCCCGGTTCAGCCGATCAATCTCCAGTCGCGCCAGCGAAGAGTAGCTACCGTTGGGATATTTTTCCACGTACAACTGAAAGCCCTCAATGCGCCTGCCCTCTTTCGCGCTTCTCCAGAATTCACCTTCAATCGCGGCTTGCGCATCACCGGAAAGCCCGGTGGCTGGTGCAGTCGCCGGCGCGGCTATTGCCGTCAGGCCGGTACGCTCTGCAAAGAAAAATGGCACGCGAAACAGCGGCGTATTGTGGAACTCTGGCAGTTGCTTGTTGAGACTCTCCTGCGCGACGAGTGTTTGCACGCGCTGAAACATCGCCGCGGCCTGCTGTTGCGGGTCGCGCATTTCCCTGATCATAGTCCTCGTGTAAAGGCTGTTGGAGCCTTAAGCACCGTCTGGTGCGACCTGGCCCGCAGCAGCGGCGAAAGACACGATGGTGCCCGCTGGTGCCTGAATCTTGGCGAGACCAGTCGAGGTGAACACGTTGCTGAATGGATTGTTACGACAAGCGTCCAGGATGATGAATTTGTGCCGCACTTTCGCCTCGTCAATGGTATCGAGGATTTGCGTAACGGGCATGGCATTGAACGCGATCGACGCCTCCGAGGTGAGCTTGGCGTCGGTCGGAACAAGGTAGTTCTGGCCACGATACTGGATGCCATGCCCGGCGTAATAGAACACGGCGGCAGTCGCCCCCTCCATCACCCTCGCAAATTCCACGGCAACACCACGCATCGTGGCGTAATCGGCGTTGGTCTTGATCATCACCTTGAAGCCAAGGTCACTCAGCGTCTTGGCGACGGCCTGGGCATCATTCACCGCATTGCGCAACGGGTCGGTCGGGTATTGATCGTTGCCGATCACCAGCGCGACGCGGTCATCGTTGGCAGCGCGGCTGGCGGTCACCGGGAGCAACGCGACGGCGCACGCCAGCAGGACGCTGAAGCAACGGACAGGCAAAGGCTTGGTGAGTGTGAATATGCGCATGGTCAGAACTATTATTAGACCTAGATTATTGCGCAAAACGCGCTGGATGCAATAAGTAGCACAGTTAAAACGACAAACGGCATATCAACCGAGGTTGATATGCCGTCGTTTGGCATGCGGGGGTTACTTGGCCAGCGCGGCCAACTCGGGAAGATCAGGCCTCTCCTTGGCCAGCTTGGTCCAAATTTCCCCTGCGTCCTGATCCGCGCCCACGTCCTTGAGCGTCAGGGCGTACAGCAACCAGTCGGAGAATGGTGCTTTGTCGTCGGGTTTGCGCTTCTGCGTCAAATCGAGCGAATGCGTCGGCAACGTCTTAAAGGTCGTTACACCGACTTCGGTGCCGCCTGTCTTGACCATCCAGTTGTATTCGGCATCCGGCAGCAGCTTGATATTCCTGGGCAATGCCACGGATGTGGCATTTGACTTCGTCTTGTAAACCGATTTTGCACCGGCGGCGGACTTCAACTCGAACTCAAACGGTCCCTTTGGGTTGGCCGAGGCCCAGCGAAACGCTGGCTGCAAGGTCGCAACACTGGTGTCCCGCGGGTAAATCAACCGTTCTGCCAGGGGCGGAGCGGATTCGGTTTTTTGCGCGCCGCCCAGGCTACGCATACGGATCGATGCACTCGAGGTCTGTGCCACTTGTGCGACCACTTTTGCGGAAACCTTCCAGTTGGTGTCGCGCATGGTCGGCGGCGGGCCGATCTTCGCTGTTACTTCGCTGTCGCCAACCAGGAAATCTCCCGGACCTTTCAGCACGTACTCCTTGCCCGAAATCAGGTACATCACGCCTACTGAACAGTCTTTGATACAACTGATGCGTGCACCTTTTTTTACTTCGGCCATGAGCGTCGCTTTGCCGGCATCCATGACAGCGTCGCCTTTGACATCGGTGACAAATGCGATGCCGGTTCCCTGCGCCTGCGCTGCCAGTGCGAATGTGGAAACCACGAGTGCCGAGACTAAATATCTTGCTTTCATGCTGCCCTCCCTCTATTGCAAATTAACCGATGGTTTAAATGCTGGTCCATTCGCGGCAACTAGGCCGCTACCGCTTTCACACCCCACAACTGCATTGCGCTGTGGCCGCGCAGTGCCTGTTCACCAAAATCAATGAGTTCAAATCCCTGCGGCAATTCCGCCCTCACCTGATCGGTCATTACGATTGGTGACCCCAGGCGTTTTGTCAGGCCCTCAATACGGGATGCCACGTTTACCGCATCACCAATCGCTGAATAATTGTGCCGCTCGGTCGAGCCGATATTGCCCACCACAACTTTTCCGTAGTTTATGCCTATTCCAATTTCTACAGGCGGCAATCCTTCCGCCGCAAACTCTTCATTCAATTTGCGTAGCTGCTCCACCATATCGAAACCGCACCTGACGGCAGACTCACACGGATTGGCGAGACTGCGCGGCGCACCAAACAAGACCATCATGCCGTCACCCATGAATTTATCCATGGTGCCGTCGAAACGATGTACGGAGCCAACCATGCGGTCAAAATAACGCGTCAGCAATGACGTTACTGCTTCCGGGGAAAGCGATTCTGATATGCCGGTAAACCCGCGAATATCGCTGAATACAACACAAACGTCCGCTGTTTTCGCCGATATTCCAGCCGATAGGTTTCCAGCGAGCATTTCCTGCAACACGGCCGGCGACACGCTACCCGAAAATGACTGCTTGAATCGATTTTTTTCTGCCAGCGTTTGCATACCCTCGGCTACCGCCCCCCCGCCCACTCCAATCCAAAAAACGACGGTGAAGGATAATGCGGGTATGTACCTGTTGGCTGTGATCAACGTCACTTAAAGCGCAAGAAATGCGACCGGTGCAACGA
>JAJAYN010000177.1 GCA_026786225.1 Burkholderiales bacterium
CCCGGTCGTGTCCTGATCGAGCCGCCCCACGGTCTGCACGTCGCGCGTCCGCAACGGCGCGGCCAGGAGGGCGTATACGCTCGGATGCGATTTCGGTTTTTGCGAACACTCATAGTCTGCTGGTTTATGCAGCATCAAATAGGCCTTGGCGTGGTATTGCCAGCGCAAGCCTTCCACACTGAAGTCAAATGCCCCGCCATCAGGCAACAGCGGCGCGACGTTCCAGTCGGATGCGACGTCTGTGCAGACCGCACCATCAATTTCCACCTCGCCACGAGTTATCAGCAGTCGACACAGTTTGCGTGCGCCAAAACCTTGACTGAACAGAATCTGCTCGAGCTTCATGCCCGCCACACGCTCGCCAGCCAGGGCTGCTGCTCCCGGGGCAGGTCTTTCGGACGGTAATAGTGTGTCAGTTCGCTAAAGCCTGCCTGCGTCATAAAAGCACGCCATGACGGCAGATCGTGATATGTGCCGTAGCGACCGCGATTCCAGCCTTCATCATTGTCGCCACGTGGATTGGATGCGAACAATACCCCGCCTGACTTCAGTGTTGCATGCAGTTCACGCAATACACGCGGCAGTTCCTGGCTGGGCACATGAAACATCGACGCATTGGCAAAAACGCCGTCGAATGCGGACGTGGGCAAAGCAAGCTTGAGGAAATCCTGATGCAATACGTCACAACCGCTGTGCGCCCGTGCCATTTCAGCAAAGCGACCGGACCCTTCGAGACCGACCGCACGGTGGCCCATGTCAGCAAAAACTTTCAGGTCACGCCCCGGTCCGCAACCGAAATCGAGAATCGAAAACGGCGCGTTTCCGTCGATGTACTTCAGGAGCGCAGCGATGTTCTGGCTGACATCATGGCCACGCGTGCCCTCCCAGAAATCGTCGGCACGCTGGTCGTAGTGTTCGAGCGTATGTGCTGCAACCTTTTCCAGATCCTCGCTATTGAGTTTCATGTTGCAAACACGGTTACTGGGGCGGCTCCTGGCGCATTTATTGCCTGAAAGGCGCGCCAGTGCTGGAGTTTCGGATATTTACGCCACGCCGTCACCTCAGGCGTGCCGCTTGATCGAGTCGGCAATCGTCGTCACCATCTGGTCGATGTGGCCTGCTTCGACGATATACGGCGGGCTCAACACCAGATTTTCCCCCGCAATACGCAGCAATACGCCGCGCTCAAAACAATCGAGGAAAATGTTGTAGGCGCGCTTTCCGGGTAGACCGGCAATACTGGCAAGTTCCACTGCGCCGGCGAGGCCAAGGCAGCGTATGCCGATCACATTCGGCAGATCGCGGAACGTACTATGCATCGCGTCGCCCAGTACTTTGCCCATTTCGCCTGCGCGCGCGAACAGATTTTCCTGCTTGAACAAATCCAGCGTGGCAATCGCCGCTGCGCAAGCCACGGGATGACCCGAATACGTGTAGCCGTGAAAAAATTCGATGGCGTGGTCGGGACTGGTCGCGGTGGACTTCATCATCGCGTCATAAATGTGGTCGCGACAAATCACGCCGCCCAGCGGGATGACGCCGTTGGTCACGCACTTGGCGAAGTTGAGCATGTCGGGGACGACGCCGTAAAAATCCGCCCCAAAATTGGTGCCCATGCGCCCAAATCCCGTGATGACTTCATCGAATATAAGCAGGATGCCGTGCTTGTCGCAGATTTCGCGCAGACGCTTGAGATAGCCTTTCGGCGGCAGGTACCAACCCGCACTGCCTGCAACCGGCTCGACGATAACCGCAGCGATATTGCTCGGGTCGTGCAGCGGCAGGATGCGCTGTTCCAATTCGAGCAGCGGGTCTTCTTTCCACTCCGGTTCAGCACCATTGATAAACGCGTGGTTCACCGGGTCGTGAATGAAACGCAGATGATCTACCCGTGGCAATAGCGCGGTGCTGAAGACTTTACGGTTGGCGGGAATACCGCCCACACTCATGCCGCCGAAACCCGCACCGTGATAGCCACGTTCGCGACCAATGAATACGCTGCGATGTCCTTCGCCACGGGCACGATGATAGGCGAGTGCGACCTTCATCGATGTATCGGCGGCTTCACTGCCGGAATTACAAAACAGCACCTTGTTCAGATCGCCCGGTGCGAGCGCGGCAATCATTTCGGCCGCTTTAAAGGCCTTGTCGTTGCCGACTTGAAAGGCGGTGGCGTAATCAAGTGTATCAAGTTGTTTCTTGATCGCCTCGTTGATTGGTTTGCGATTATGCCCCGCGCCTACGCACCAGAGACTCGACACACCGTCGAGCACCTGACGACCATCATCGGTGGTGAACGTCATGCCATCTGCAGCAACAAAGACGCGCGGATGTTCACGGAAATGACGATTGGGGGGGAATGGCAACCAGTGGTTGTCCATATTGAATTTTTCTTTGGCCACGGCGATTTCTCCTTTAGCGAACGACGTTATTATCGGCCATAGCATAGCCGCTTTGCGATGGCCCGGTTGATCGCGGCCAGAAGCCGCTGGCACCGGGAACTTATGCCACCTTCGACGCTCCCAGTGTCGGGTTGTCGTGTGTAAAAAGCAGGCTTCCGTCCCGCATAATCACACCAATGCTCCAGACCGCCAGTTTCACCATCCACCTCACGCCACAACGGCTCTCGGCAAGTCACTTGCGCGAGCCCGAATCACGCACACAGCGCTATATCGCGACGGGGCTCCTGCTCTCGCTGTGCCTGCATATCCTGTTCTTTGTCCTGATGCCTGCACCTCAGAACGTTGATGGCGCGCCACCTTCCGGGGCGCAGGGGCCTTTGGTGGTTCGCTTGAGTCCGTCAACCGCTTCGCCGCCGCCGAGCGTGGCTGCCGCGGTGACCCCGCCGCCATCACCGCCACCATCACCG
>JAJAYN010000178.1 GCA_026786225.1 Burkholderiales bacterium
ATTCTCTATTACTGCGCTTGGAAGGAAGTAGCTAATGACAATCGTCGCGATGCCGCGCTGCTTGCAGCATGCGGAACCGGCGGCATCTTGACCGCCGCCGCCTTTGTCATCTGAGTTGATGCCTACCAATACCATTTCAGAAAAGTTCTGCTTTGGAACCTCTCTTCGATGTCCTGCAAACACCGTTCCTCGGCAAAGCCATCTGGATCTGGCTTCTCTTCGCCGCGATCGTCATCACGTTGCTCGCGTTGGATCTGGGGGTGCTCCACCGAGATGACGGCGAAATCGGCGTCCGCGAAAGTCTGCAGCTTTCGGGTGGATATATCGGCATCGCGCTGCTGTTTGGTGGATGGGTCTGGTGGTATCTCGGCGCGCAGAGCGGGATCGAATATTTCACCGGCTTCCTGATCGAGAAGTCGTTGTCCATGGACAACGTGTTTGTCATTGCGCTGATCTTCACCTATCTCGCGATTCCACGGCAGTACCAGCATCGCGTGCTGTTCTGGGGGATCATCGGAGTGATCGTGCTGCGGGCACTCATGATCGGTCTGGGTGCCGCACTGGTGGGTCAATTCGGCTGGGTCCTCTACCTGTTTGGCGCATTCCTGGTCTTCACTGGCATCAAGATGTGGATCGTTGCCGACCACATGGCCGATATCGCCAATAACCCGCTGCTGAAGTTTCTGCGCAGACGGTTGCGCGTTACCCGCGAAGTTGAGGGCAATGCATTCTTCGTTTACCGCCAGGACCCGCAGTCCGGCAAACGAGAGCGATGGGTAACGCCGCTATTTCTGGCGCTTTGTCTGGTCGAGTTTATCGACCTCGTTTTCGCGGTTGACTCGGTGCCCGCCATCTTCGCCATCACCAACGACCCGTTTATCGTCTACACGAGCAACATTTTTGCCATCCTCGGCTTGCGCGCGCTCTACTTTGCACTTGCGGCGATGGTCCATCGCTTCAAATACCTGAAGTACGCGCTGGCCCTGATACTGGTATTCATCGGCGCGAAGATATTCCTTGTCGGCGTCATCGGCAAGATACCGGCAGTGTTTTCATTGAGCGTCACGTTCGGCCTCATTGCCGGTGGCGTGCTCCTCTCGTTATGGAAAACACGGGCCCAACCATTCCCGCCGCAGGCGCCATGAACGCCAACACGCCAGGACACCACAAAAAAGGATTAAGAGTGCGAGGCTCTCATGCCGCTCGGCCAAGCGTCCTCTGAGCGAGAGTCGGAGTCGTGTCGCGTGCGTACTCAGTGCAACAGCAGTACGACTGGGTCTGTGACCGAAGTACTGCTGTTTCGCGAGACCTCATGCACTTCAAAAAAAAAGCAGATGCCAGGCCATTCAACTACACCCGGCGCTGCTGTTGCGGATGCCAAAAGATCACAGTCAACGCAAGACTAAACAGCGCTCGTTGAGCTGCCTACTGCCTGACCTCTTGAAGAATCTGCGCCACATTTACTGACCGTGCCTTTTCCCGAATAGCCGGCAAGTACTGCCCCTGCATGCTCTGCGCTTCGCCGAGCAACTGGGTGTACGTGTCCTTGAGTACCGCTGTCGAGAACGTCCGCCCACCGGCGTAATAGCGTTTGGCCAGATGCCCTAGTGCGTAGCTTGTGGCGGAAGACATTCCCGAGCTCACCGTCTGCTTGGTGATGCCGCCGATTAGTCCGCCGATCAGGCCGCCACCAAACACGCGACCCAGCAGCTTCACCCCGATCTGTTCCACATATTGCGACGCCATGCCGACGCCTGCGGTGGCCAGAAAATCCTTGATGTGGCCCTTGTCCAACTCAAATCCGTAGGTCTTGCCGATGCGGTAAACCATTTTCATTTGCAGGGGAATGATCGCCATTGAAGCAAGCGTTTCCGGCAACAACTCCAGTGCGCCATTGAGAATGGCGTAATTGAGTATCAGCTTGTCCTGCTCGGCGACCGACATGGTCGAGGCAAGCATTGTCGGTTCCAGCGGTGATGATTGGGACAATGGCGCGGCTGTGAGCGCAGCGGAGTTTGCGGCGAACACATTCGCTACATTGCTTGCGGTGGGACTCAATGCCAGCTTCGCCCGCAGATTGGCGAGAAACGCACGCTCGGCCTCGCTCTGGGCGCCATCGGCATCGCATACACACACACAAAGCTCAAAGGCGAGGCTCTTTGCCGCGGGCGCCGTCAGCGCGGCGACGGCAGTATCCAGCGAGACGCGATTGAGGATCACATCCTGATAGATCGCGGCTACATTGATTTCAGTATCCTTCGACAGGGCACTCGCGATGCGCTTCAGTTCGTTACGCTCCACGTCGCTATTGTCGCCATCGGCAAACGCGGCCATCAGCGCCAGTGTGATGATGGCTTTGTTTTCTTGTTCGGTCATGTCGTGCTCCTGAAGAGTGTGGGTTGGGAATGATGTGAGTTCGACTGTAATTTCCACGAAAGTTCACGTGGCAGAAACCTCGGGTCAGGGTAGTTTGTATTCGCAGCTGCCAAAATAATTAACGCCTTTAACTTCCTTTGACTTCCAAAACGGTGCTAAGTGTCTCGCGCGCCTGCGTGTGAACGAAATCCAACCGGAC
>JAJAYN010000179.1 GCA_026786225.1 Burkholderiales bacterium
ACGTAGCGCTTCAAATCCGCTGCTGAAACTTCAATGCGCGGTGAGGTGGTAATAGGCTGAGCCGACCCATCCTCTTGCGAGGTCAATTGCGCAAAATTAAGGGGCGTTGGCACACTTAGGGTTGCGCTCTTGAAATCGAAACGCCAGACGTTTCCAAATAAGTCGCCGCCGTAGACCTCGTCCAGAGTGAAATCGGGCAATGAAGGCGAATACCCGTTTATCTGCGCGAAACCGCTGGGCGCAGCCGCCGTACCGATACCCGTGGAGATTTTTTGTAGCAGCGCTCCGGTTTTTGCATTAAGGACATACAGGAATCCCTTGCCGCGGTTGGCCACCACTGATCCGTACACGTTGTTGTAACCGGAAGTCACAATCACTACCCAACCCCATTTGCGCGTTTTGGCAATCCGTGGAAGACCATACGAATAACCCATATCTTCGTCGGTGAATTCCCAGAGCACATTCGCGGCCATCGTGGCCTCGGTGGCAAAGGTGGTGGGATTGGTGATGTCGAGCGCGTAATAGCCACGGCCGCCTTTACCCATGCCGCCGACCAGCAGCGTGCGCCAGTCCTTTGTGGCCGGCAATACCGTGGTGGGATCAACACCTGCGCGCGCAAAATCCACGTCGCGCACCGCTGGCGTAGCGTTGACCATATAGTGGTGGGCAAATGCGGGGGCAGCGATTGAAGCAAGCCCGTCCACAGCCGGCGTCGCAGGTATGCTGGGGCCGCCGTACGTCATGTTCGGCACATAAGCGAATTTCTCGATGCCACCTACTGTTGCAGAGTCAGCCGCGCTGACACTGCCGTTAAACGCATGCAACATGCCATCGGCCGAACCGGCATACACGATGAGTTCACGCGTTGCGTACGTAGTCTGAAACGCGGAATAGCCAGGATTGAAGTCGTCGGAGTATTTGTCGTTGGGCTTGGCGACGAACACGGCTTCGGAATCAACAATATCGCCGAGGAGGTGCTGTGTCGAACGGAAGATACCGCCAGAACCGATCTCTCTGGACTTGTCGCCGCGAATGTAATTGAGCAGATCCTTCTGGATTGCGACAGTCGGGCCGAGGGCCGCTTGCTGGGTTGGCGAAAGGTTGGCGTATCTGAACGGCTGCCCAAATACCGTTGCGGCAGGGTCCGCCGTCACGACAATGCGCGCGCTATTCCAGCCAGTACCGGCGGCCATGGTATTGAGCTTTGGCTGCGCATTCCAGACATCAGTCGATACAATTGCGCCGGTATCCAAGTCGATTCCGGTAATAATCTTGCCGATTACGTCACCGGTGAAGTCTTTCGTATCGTACTGAACTTTATATTGGCCGTTCTCGAACTCCTGTGTGGAAATGTTCGTAGAGGCCAACCCCACGCCAGATGCACTGCCGATGATGGAAAGAATGCTGCTAAACGCGGAACGGAGGCCCGCCACCAGCCGGTCCGGCTGACTTGCAGGAAAATAGTTTGTCGGCTTGGGGAAACCCTGCTGATTTGGCAGTGTGTTGTCGGCCCACAGATCACCCGTGTCAAACCGCCCGTTCTTGTTGCTATCAGTAAATCCGCCGTATTTCGACGCCAGCCAAAGCTGGTTACGCGGATCACCCGACGTACCCCAACTGCCCGCTTCGCGTACGTCCACATAAAACGTCTGGATATTCTGAATGCCCTGAAGATTGTTTAGATCGGGACGCAAATCGGTCACGTTGGCAAAATATGCCAAACCTGCTAAATAGGCGGAACCGTTGCAACAGTTTCTGACCGAGGATAGCGCTGTTGAGCCGACGGGTATGCGCGCATTGGGTGAAGGTATGACCGTGTTACCAGTCGCGACCTCTGCAGCGCCCACTAAATCAGTCCACTCCGGGACGGTTTTGCCGTCGTAACTGACGTCCATATTTGCCGGCGCGGCCATGGGTTCACTTTCGGTATTGACAATGCCGCCATGGAGATTTTTGTCCTTGTGTGCATTCGCATCGGCAAGGCCGATGATGAAATTTTTCTGGCAGGAATACTGAATCGGGTAGTCGCTCGCCCAATTTGTAATCACCGGAAAACCGTCAATCATCGCTGCGGTCGCGCCAGACGAGTACTCCGTATTGGGCGAATAAGTCGTCATGGGCCCGTTGCGCATATATTTGAGCGTTTCCGCGTAGAGCTCAGCCACCGGATCAAAGCCCTTGTACCCCGCTGCGCGTCCGAAACGATTAAGGTACTGGACGACGCCGCTGCTGGTGACATTCGGTGCCGCCGCCGCAAACTCTGTATTGGTTGCAGCCGCATCACTGGTATCTGGATTTGTCGTGTATGTACCGTCGGTCGCGCTCCATTCGGCCCGCGTATTAGTAATGGGTGATGCTGCCGGCACCGTCAACAACGGCCCCACATCCTTCATGCGTGCGCGCAGCACACCGCCATCGCGTAATGCTGAATTGTCGCGGAGATAACCGAAAGCACCGAACCGCATTTTGAGCGAATTGGCTTGAATCAGGCCTTCCGGCTTGTAGCTACTCGCGCCGTACAGTACGCAAGTCGCCTGCGATTCGGGGTATGCCGGGTCGCAGGTCTTGGTTCTTACGTAATAGGCATTGATCGGTGTCGGCCACGAAATAGCCCGACGTAACGTGGTCGGGCCGACGTTAACACACGTGCCGGTGCCGGTGTATCGTAAAACCGGAGGGATATCGGCGATATCGACAAGACACTGTCCGGGCTCGTTGACGGTGGTGGTAATAGTCACAGTTCTGGTGCCGGTAAAAGTAGCGGTTAAGTTGGTGCACGCAACCGCGCCTGCCACCGGGCATTGCCCACTTTCGGTGTTAATTGCTGTACGCGTCGGAAAGGTGACTTCG
>JAJAYN010000180.1 GCA_026786225.1 Burkholderiales bacterium
ATCGATCCGCTCGACGGCACCACCAATTTCCTGCACGGCTTTCCACAGTATTGTGTCTCAATTGCCCTCGCAGTCAAAGGCGTGGTTAACCAAGGCGTAATTTACGACCCTACGCGAAACGAACTATTCACGGCCTCCAAGGGCGGTGGTGCTTTTCTGAACGATCGGCGTATACGTGTCTCGAAACGTATCCAGCTGCAGGATTGCCTGATCGGCACCGGATTCCCGTCGCGCGAAATGCATAATTTCGAGCGCTATCTCGCCACGTTCAAAGACCTCACGCCCAAGTGTGCCGGCATTCGTCGACCTGGCGCCGCTGCACTGGACCTGGCCTACGTGGCTTGTGGTCGATATGACGGTTTCTGGGAGATGGGCTTGAGCCCCTGGGATATGGCCGCTGGGGCGCTAATGATCAAGGAGTCAGGCGGACTGGTTACCGATTTCGAGGGCAACGACGATTATCTGAAGTCCGGAACGATTGTTGCCGCAACACCAAAAGCGTTCCCTGCATTGCTGCAAATCGTTCAGACCCACAAATAAGGTCACTGGCCGCCATGCATCGTGTCGTGATCGTCGGAGGCGGTGCGGGTGGCCTCGAATTGGCGACGCGTTTAGGCGACGGACTTGGGAAGCGGCGTGCGGCGCAAGTAACGTCAATTGATCGCAGCCGCACGCATTTGTGGAGACCGTTGCTGCATGAAGTAGCCGTCGACAGCATGGATATCCATTCCCGCCAACTCGACTATCTTGCACAGGCAAGATGGCATCACTTCAACTTCATGCTTGGTGCACTACAGGGACTGGATCGCTCACAACGTTCAGTTCGGGTGAACGAAGGACGCGAAGAAAGCGGGGAAATTATCCTGCCTGCGAGGGAGATCAAGTACGACACGCTGGTGATTGCGATTGGCTCCCAGTCGAATGATTTCGGTACGCCCGGGGTACGGGAACGTGCATTCACCATCGACAACTCGTGGGACGCGCATTTATTTCACCGACGCCTCGTCAATGACTGCTTCAAAGCCAACTTTGCTGACGACGGTAATATCATCAAAATCGTCATTGTTGGCGCGGGCGCAACCGGCGTCGAGCTGGCAGCGGAGTTGCACTACACGACCCGTGTACTGGCCGCATATGGACTTGATCATTTCGGCCCTGAAAAACAGATTCGTCTGACCACCGTCGAAGCGGGTCCGCACATACTCGCCGGGTTGCCCGATTATCTTGGCGAAGCCACACTCGACATCCTCAAAAATCTTGGGGTGGAGGTCATGTGCAATGAGCGCGTAACGGGCGCACGCCCTGACGCGCTGGAAACGGCCTCTGGAAGAATACTGCCCGCTGATTTCATTGTATGGGCCGCTGGCGTCCGCGCGCCCGATGTACTTAGAGATCTCGACGGGCTGGAAACGAGTCGGCTGAATCAACTCATCGTGCAATCGACCCTGCAAACCACACGAGACGAAAATATTTTCGCGCTTGGCGACTGCGCGCAGTGCCCTTGGCAAGACAGGATCAACGTTCCTCCCCGTGCACAATCGACGCACCAGCAAGCGAGCCACATGGTGGGCACCATCAAGCGCCGCGCAAATGGAAAAAAAGGAAACAAGGATGCTGCAAATCGCGAATTTCACTATCGCGATTTCGGCTCGTTGGTATCGTTGGGCAACTACAGTTCAGTAGGCACGTTGATGGAATTTGTTTCCCGGGGCAGCGTTCGTGTCGAAGGTCTGCTGGCGAAAATGTTCTATGTCTCGCTATACAAAATGCAACTGATGGCACTGCACGGCTTCTGGCGCATGGCGCTCGATACGCTGGCGCGCATGATCAAGCGCCAGACCGAACCTCGCGTGAAGTTGCATTGATGAACTGCCGATATTAATGAACGAAACAGCCTTCAGCGGTCACACCCCGATGATGCAGCAGTATTTGCGCATCAAGATGGAACACCCTGACACGCTGGTGTTTTACCGCATGGGTGATTTTTACGAGCTGTTTTTTGATGACGCGGTGAAAGCATCCAGACTGCTCGGCATCACACTCACCACGCGTGGCCAGTCTGCGGGAGCGCCAATCAAAATGGCGGGTGTACCTTTCCATGCTTTGGAACCCTACCTTGCCAAACTGGTGAAATTGGGCGAATCGGTGGTGATTTGCGAGCAAATCGGCGAGGTTACAGGCAAGGGTCCCGTTGAGCGCGCCGTGTCGCGGTTCGTCACGCCGGGAACGTTGACCGACAGTGCATTGCTGCCCGAGGCGAGCGATGTGTTGGTCGCGGCCATCGTTGTGCGTGACCGCGTGCTGGGCATCGCCACGTTGTCTTTAGCCAGTGGCCGATTTCGTGTGATGGAGACGTCTGTTGCGCAATTGAACACCGAGCTGGAGCGGCTGCAACCCTCCGAATTAGTCGTACCGGAGAGCGCGGCGGTCACAATACCCAGCGTGACCACACGTCGCATGGCGGACTGGCAATTCGACACCGATTCCGCAAAGCGATTACTGGCAAAGCAATTCGGTACCAGCGACCTGCAAGGATTTGGCTGCGAAGACATGTCTGTTGCTATTGGCGCAGCCGGCGCACTGCTTCACTACGTACAGCAAACACAGCGCGGCGTGTTGCCGCACGTCGTTAGCCTGAGTGTCGAACGCAATGATGATTTCATCCGTATGGATGCCGCGACGCGACGCAATCTGGAAATATCGGAAACCATCACTCGTGAAGCTGCGCCCACATTATTTTCTGTTTTGAACACTACGGCCACCAACATGGGTGCGCGGCAAATGCGCGAGTGGCTGCATCATCCTTTGCGTGATCGCGCCGTGGTTACTGAAAGACTCAAGGCCAGCACAGCACTCGCCCCTCACATAGACGCGATACGCGCCATCATCCGCGATTGGGCCGACGTCGAACGAATCGCCACCCGCGTCGCGTTGAGAACGGCGCGGCCCCGGGATTTGTCCGCGCTGCGAGATGCACTCGTCACTTTGCCGACGCTGCATTCGCAAGTTGCATTTCTTCAAACTCCAGCATTGGCGCGCATCTCCGAGGCATTGGCCCTGAAGCCCAGTATCCATGCGCTTCTTCAGGCATCGCTCAAAGATGAGCCTGCAACCAGCCTGCGAGACGGCGGCGTAATGCGGGACGGCTTTGATATCGAACTCGATGAACTGCGCGGTATGCAGTCAAATGCCAGTAGCTTTCTGCTCGAACTGGAACGACGTGAGCGCGAACGCACTGGCATCACCAACTTGCGGGTCGAATTCAATCGTGTGCATGGCTTCTTTATTGAGGTGACTCAAGGTCAGCTCGACAAGGTCCCTGATGACTATCGTCGGCGGCAAACGATGAAAAATGCTGAGCGATTCATCACACCGGAGTTGAAAACATTCGAGGATAAAGCGCTGTCGGCGGGCGAACGCGCGCTTGCACGGGAGAAACTGCTGTACGACACATTGCTCGACGACCTCTTGCCGAGTGTGTCTTCGGTGCATGCCATGGCGCGCGCCGTCGCCGAACTCGATGTCCTTTGCGCAAATGCGCTAAATGCCGCGCGATTTGGACTGATACCGCCAACATTCATTGATGATGATCGTATCGTGATTGAGGGTGGTCGGCATTTGGTGGTCGAAAGCCAGGTGGAAAACTTCATCGCCAACGACTGTGACCTTTCGCGCTCACGACAATTGCTGCTCATCACCGGACCAAACATGGGCGGCAAATCGACCTATATGCGACAAGTCGCACAGATCGTGTTGCTCGCGCACACGGGTTCGTTTGTACCAGCCAAGAGTGCCGGGATTGGACGTATCGACCAGATCATGACGCGCATCGGCGCTTCCGATGATCTGGCTGGTGGTCGTTCAACTTTTATGGTGGAAATGACCGAAGCTGCTGCAATCCTGAATAACGCAACCAGCAACAGCCTTGTATTGATCGACGAAATTGGTCGCGGCACGTCAACCTTTGACGGTTTGGCGCTCGCCTACGCCATCGCGCGCCACCTGGCGGAAACCACGCGCTGCTACTGCCTGTTCGCGACGCATTATTTTGAGCTGACGCACTTGAATTCGGAACTGGCAAACCTCGCAAACGTCCATCTGGACGCAGTCGAAATGAAAGACAAGATTGTCTTTCTGCATAAGCTCGAATCTGGACCCGCAAATCAGAGCTATGGCTTGCAGGTAGCCCAATTGGCTGGTGTGCCGAAATCAGTGGTGCGTGCCGCACGCAAGCACTTGGGCAAGCTCGAAACCGCTGACGCCACGCCAGCGTCGCAAGGCAGTCTGTTCACGCCAGCCGCTAAACCAATGGAAATTGCACCCCATCCGGTATTGGATGCGTTGGCCGATCTCAAGCCAGATGAATTATCCCCACGCGAAGCGCTGGAGAAGCTGTACGCGCTAAAGGCAATGAGCGATATGGTGATCTAGTGATGAACGCCATGTGCACCATGCACATGGCCATGAGAGAGCTCTTCTGCCGTGGCAGGACGAATGTCTTTTACGACGCAGGAAAACAATAAGCGTTCTCCAGCAAGCGGATGGTTGCCATCAATAACGACTTGCCCATCGGCGATATCCGTCACGGTGTATACGATCCAGCGATCATCTTCTTCGCCCGGGGGCACACCTTCAAACTGCATACCCATGGCAACATTCGCCGGAAATACACTTTGCGGTTCCACTCGAATCAACGCTTCGTCGTATTCACCAAAAGCGTCCTCTGGCTGAAGTGAAATGAAAAATTCTTCGCCAACACCTTTTCCGGCGAGGCCTTGCGCGACCAGCGGGAATATACCGCCGTGGTTGCCGTGCAGATAGACCATTGTTTCCGATTCGTTTCCCAGCGCGTTACCGTCGCTATCCTGCAGTTTTGCTTCAAGTGTAACAACCGCGTTTTGATCAATGACCATGTATCTGCCTTACAATTTTCAGGACGGAGGCAACGTGCTCGCGCGGCTTCAAGTCGCGAAGGATGTGTCGCACCATGCCCTTCTTATCAATCACGAAAGTTGCCCTGTGCACGCCTGCACGTGTAGCACCAATGGGCTCGGTGAGCACGTCGTATTTTTTCATTACCTCGCACTCGGCATCAGACAACAGTTGTAGCGAAATACCATGTTTATCGCGAAACTCCTCGTGCACCATACAATCGTCGCGCGACACACCAAAGACCACGGTATCGCACTCGTCAAAAGCGTCTTCGTGATCCGAGAAATTAATCGCCTCCATCGTACAAACAGGCGTACCGTCGCGCGGATAGAAATAAAGGACGACGTTCTTCTTGCCGAGAAAGCTGGAAAGCTGGATCATTTCCATGCTTGCATCTGGCAGCTCAAATGCAGGGGCTTGCGAACCAACGTGTAACATTGTCGTCCAGTTCAAAAGTTGAATTGCATAGTGTCGAAATTATTCTAACGCATTTTCCCAAGAGCCCTTGAACGCCCTTCTTCGATGAACATATCCCCTGGAAAAGTACTCAAGAAAACGCCCTCATCGCAACCGATGACGCTGCTTGGAGGTATTAGTGCAGATGATTTTTTACTTAATTACTGGCAAAAAAAACCGTTGCTTATACGTAATGCGATCAAGCAGTTCAGCGGGCCGCTCAGCAGCAAGGAAGTGCTCACGCTTGCAGGTCGTGAGGATGCGGAAAGTCGCTTGATCACTCGGCAGGCGAACAACTGGCAAATTGAACATGGACCTTTTTCATCGAAGCATTTACGCCTGCCGCAGAGCGCTCTCTGGACAGTGCTGGTGCAGGATGTGCAGCATTTCTCACATGAAGCACACGAACTGCTCGCGTATTTCCGTTTTATTCCACAAGCTAGAATTGATGATTTGATGGTCAGCTATGCGGTAGCTGGGGCCGGCGTAGGGGCACACTTCGACAGCTATGACGTCTTCCTTATACAGGGAACCGGTAGGCGACTGTGGCAGATTTCATCCCAAACGGATTTGCGCCTGAAGCCAGATATGTCTCTGAAAATACTGTCTCACTTCAAACCTACGGAAGAGTTTGTGTTGAACAGCGGCGATATGCTCTATCTTCCTCCCTGCGTTGCACACAATGGCGTCGCTGAAACCGACTGCATTACTTGGTCAGTCGGTTTTCGTGCACCAACGACACAGGAGTTGAGCGCGGCGTTTCTTGACTACTTGCGTGATTCGTTTCGAGCGGCTGGCCAGTATGCCGATCCTGACATCCAGTCGACGCGCAAACCCGCAAAAATTGACGTCGCGATGCAGCGGCGCTTCGCGAGGATGCTTGGCGAAATCCAAAGCACCGCCCGCAATAAGGCTGACATCCGGCGATTTACCGGCTGCTACCTGACCGATCCAAAGGTGCATGTCGTATTTGACACGCCAGAGG
>JAJAYN010000181.1 GCA_026786225.1 Burkholderiales bacterium
AATCTGCCCCCCGGGTGCTGCACCGGCGTTCGGAAGGCGAGAATCCAGCACCGCAAATCGCCACGGCAGATTCGGCCGTTCGGAATGCAATGCAACCCAGCGGCCCACCTGGTTGACGTAGCGTTGAATGCGGTCTGAGTCATACAGCGGCGCAGCGCCCAGCACACCGGCCATGACGTTTTCGCCAAGTTCCACCTCTTCAGTGTCTGTCATTACCTTTTGCGCATCACCGAGGTCCTTGGCAACGCTCAAACCGCTATCCAGAAGCGACCCGGCTTTCGAGCCGCCGGGTACGAGGCCCGCAATCGACGAACCTATCGGCACATTTTTCATGTCTGGCATGCCAGCGCATCCGCCCAGAGCCAGCAGCAGGCCGCAAAACAACACTCTGTTGGTAATCAGGTTCATTTGCGTGCTCCTTGCGTGTTTGCCGATTCAACCGCGTCGCGCGCGAGATACGCAACGCTGCGGAAGGCGAGTCGTCGCTGATTCGCGAGATTCCTGGCGTCTGCGTCGGTTGCCTGGAAGCGTTTCAGCTTCTCCAGTTCAGCCGGGTTCAATTCCGCCGATGCGACATCCTCCTTGGAAAATCCGCGTATGCCTACCGTTGCGCTTTGCGCACGCTGATTGCTCCCGCGAGGGTTACTGGAACCACTGAGCAGTCGATTAAAACTTGCCAGCCAGTTGCTGCTCGCTGATTTTTCGTCAGCGACCACGGTGGCACCACCGCGCAGATGCATCATCCGCACCCAGCCCGAATCGTTGCCACTTTTCACACGGCTCCAGGCACCCTTACGCTCCTGCAACTGCAAAGGTGATTTTTCCGCCAGCTGCTTGACGACGGTCGCGGCATCGTCGGGCGCCGAGCGCAACTCGGTCGAACGGTTCGTCGTCAACGGCTCTTGCGCCAACACACCCGTGGCGGCGCATGCACACAACAGCATGGCGCCAAAAAAAATTGCTCTTGGTTTTTTCATCATTACCCCTTTACGCTCTTTCTTCTGTGCCGTGTGCGCTGATGGTGTGGATATTATTGCGTTACAGTTTCTCACAATGGATGCTGCTTGCACACCATAGTGTGCGCCGGTAACGGCGCGATCAGGGGATATTGCACGGGGCGCTCGACGACATTGCCCGCGCCGGAAACAGGAGAAAACGCCGCCATTGGCGCGGTGTTCCAGCTTTTTTTGCCCTGAGATCCGCGCCAGTGCTGGAGTTTGTGGTTTTTTCTGGCCTTCAGGCAAAAAAAGCCAATACGCCGTCCAGTCCAACATGATTGATCGCCACGCTTGCCTGCGCCTGCACGATGGGCTTGGCGCGGTAGGCAACGGATAATCCCGCCTCACGCATCATCTTCAAATCGTTCGCACCGTCACCTATCGCCACGCATTGTTCCCGTCGAAGTGACAGCGCTACCGCTGTCTCGCGTAAATGGCGCGCTTTGCTGTCAGCATCACAAAGTGGGCCGGTCACATTGCCGGTAAGTTTTCCGTTGGCGATTTCAAGCAAATTTGAAAACGCGTAATCGATATCGAGGCGTGACTTGAGGCGGTCGGTAAAAAAAGTGAATCCTCCGGACACCAGCAAGGTTTTGATGCCGTGCTTTTTTGCAGTTGCGATGAGCGCGGTTGTACCGGGTGAAAGCTTAAGGCGTTCGTCGTAAACCGTTTGCAATGCTGACTCTTCAAGCCCTGCCAGCAGCGCGACACGCCGCCTCAAACTCTCGGGCCAGTCGATTTCACCGCGCATCGCAGCGGCCGTCACCGCAGAAACCTGCGCCTTTTTGCCGATGAAATCTGCAATCTCGTCGATGCATTCGATGGTGATGAGCGTCGAATCCATATCCATCGCGAGCAAGCCGATATCGCCGAGGCCGCGGCCGGTGGGCACGAACGCAAAGTCGATTTGAACAGCGTCGCAATGTTTTCGAACGGCTTCACGACTGTCGTCACTGGCGTCTGCGCCCGCAAGCCGAAACGCCTGGTGAGCAACATGCTCGATGCGTTCTATACCGTTTGCCGAACAGATCGTATGCAGCGCCCGCAAATCTGCGCTGGCAACATCTTCGCCCTGGATAACGAGATCGATCCTCATGCAGCGGCCTTTGCAGGATTCACCGCATCCGGCGTCAGTTCGCGCAAAATATTCTTGATCTCCGTGACACGCTCACGCACGTTTTCCAGCTTCTTTTCAATGCGCAGCTTGTCCTGCCCGGCCAATTTGTAATGGCGCTTCTGCTGTACGAGCTGAATGACACGGTGCGGGTGGATCGGCGTATCAATACCAAATTGCACCATGATGGCCTGCGCACTCGCGTCGATTTTCAACAGGTCAAGCGGCTTGCCCAGGATGCGCAAACGATGACAATCCACCAGCGTTTGTGTCGGCGATGGCAACAGCCCAAAGCGGTCTATCAATTCCTCCTGCAGCGAATCCAAAGCAGGCTCGTCGCCACAGTTGGCGAGACGTTTATAGATCACCAGTCGCTCGTGCACGTCGCCGCAATATGTTTCCGGCAGCAATGCCGGCGTGTGCAAATTGATCTCCGTCGAAACGTTCAAGGGTTTCAGCAGATCAGGCTCGCGACCAGCTTTTAGCGATTTCACTGCGGCGTTCAACATGTCCGAATAAAGCGTGAAACCGATGTCCTGAATACCGCCCGACTGCGAATCGCCCAACACTTCACCTGCGCCGCGAATTTCCAGATCGTGCATGGCAAGATAAAAGCCTGCCCCCAGGTCCTCCATCATTTGAATCGCCTCCAGTCGCTTCTTGGCGTTCGCGTTCAGTGCTTCCGCAGGCGGCGTAAGCAGGTAAGCGTACGCCTGATGGTGCGAGCGCCCGACGCGGCCGCGCAACTGGTGCAACTGAGCGAGGCCAAATTTGT
>JAJAYN010000182.1 GCA_026786225.1 Burkholderiales bacterium
CTGGTAGCCGGTGCCGACGGTTTCGTCGGCAATCGTATGCTGGCGCAGCGCTCGCGCGAAGTGCTGTTTCTACTGGAGGAAGGTGCGCTCCCCCAGCAAATCGACAAAGTGCTTTATGACTTTGGCTTTGCGATGGGGCCGTTCGCGGTAAGCGATCTTGCCGGACTGGACATCGGTTGGCGCAATCGCCAGTCGCGTGCACATTTGCGCAAGCCAGGTGTGCGTGACTGCAATCTTCTGGACCAAATTTGCGAACTGGGACGCTTTGGCCAAAAAACCAGCGCGGGCTGGTATCGCTACGAAACCGGCAGCCGCGTACCGATACCAGATCCGGTGATCGAACGTTTGATCGTCGATCATTCAAAGGAGCATGGCATCGTTCGACGGCAGATCAGCGAACAGGAAATACTTGAGCGCTGCCTGTATTCCATGATCAACGAAGCGGCAAAAATACTTGAAGAAGGTGTGGCCGCTCGCGCCATCGACGTTGATATGGTCTGGCTGCACGGCTATGGCTTTCCACGCTATCGCGGCGGACCACTGTTTTATGCCGATGAGGTTGGCGTCAAAAATGTACTCGATGCCATCCTCAAGTATCGCGACCAGTTCGGTCCGGATTTCTGGACACCTGCGTCACTGCTTGAGGAAATAGTCGCCCGCGAAAAAAGCTTTCATTCGGTGTGAGTGAATCAATGCTTGCACGGCGAAGGGTCGGCGCTAGCGGCTGTGAGCGTTGCTATTTTCTAACCCACTGTCCCTGCTCATTTCGGTAAAACCAACCCGCAGGCATGCGGCTAATCCAGCGCCTGCCGAATGTGGTTCGCAGGTCGGACTCCCATTCGGGGCGACGATTTGCACGAGCGATTTCGCGATAAAGCGTGGCACGGTCCTTGTTTTCTTCTGCGATCAAGACATCAAGGACGAGCAGCACCTTGACGTCAAGGCTGGCCGAATCGCGCAGCGCCACGCTGCCGTCATGCGTAAGCCCGATGACACCCGTATCCAGATGAGGCCTTAAGTGTGCGAAGCGATTTGCAAGGCTTTTGGCCAATGACACAATCGCCGCTGAGTTGATGTCGAGATCAGGCGCGGATTGCGCGGAAACGCCAGGCGCAGCGATCAGGCAGGCGATCAACGCGGGCAGCAGTGATACCCAAAAATTCGGCCGTACAGGTTTCACTGCTTCTTCGCTTCCGGGGTGGGTGATTTCGCGACGCCTGGCCAAATATCATCAATCAATTTGTCTGCCGCTTTTTCCGCTGGGTGGACAGGAAAGAACAAGGTTGAGGCGCAGCCTACCATTACAGCAACACTCGCAAGTGCTGCAAAGGCTGCCAATATCCTTGCCAATTTCATTTTCGTCTTTGCCTGTCGCTGCGTTGGATGATGACGGTTGAACGTCTGGAACTGCGATTGGTTTATGGCGGTTAGGCCGGAAAAACACCGGTTGATAGATAGCGATCGCCCCGATCACAAACTATCTGCACAATAACCGCATTCTCGACGTCTTTGGCCATTCTGACTGCCGCCGCCAAGCCACCGCCGGAGGAAATGCCGGCAAATATGCCCTCTTCACGCGCCATGCGGCGGGTCATTTCCTCACTTTCAACCTGCGTCACTTCCAGAATTTGATCTACGCGCGACCGCTCAAAGATTTTCGGTAGATAGGCTTCCGGCCATTTGCGGATGCCCGGTACATTGGAACCATCTGTCGGTTGCACGCCAATGATCTGCACCGCAGGATTTTTTTCTTTCAAAAATCGTGACACCCCCATGATGGTGCCGGTGGTACCCATGGTCGCCACAAAATGGGTAATTTTCCCTGCCGTGTCGCGCCAGATTTCGGGGCCGGTGGTGAGGTAGTGCGCCAGTGGATTATCCGGATTCGCGAACTGGTCGAGAATCAGCCCGCCACGTTCGCGCTGCAAACCAACGGCGGTATCGCGTGCACCCTCCATGCCGATTTTCTGCGGCGTCAATATCAGCTCTGCGCCAAACGCCCGCATCGTTTGACGGCGTTCTATGCTCAAGTGTTCCGGCATGACGATCACCATTTTGTAACCCTTGAACGCAGCCGCCATCGCAAGGGCAATGCCGGTATTGCCGCTGGTCGCTTCAATCAGCGTATCGCCCGGCTTGATGACGCCACGCGCCTCAGCTCGTGAAATCATCGACATTGCCGGCCTGTCTTTGACCGAGCCTGCAGGATTATTTCCTTCCAGCTTGGAAAGAATGACATTCGACGGGTGCACGCCATCGTGTGCGGGAATCCGCTGCAGTTTCACCAGTGGCGTGTTGCCGACAAAAGTCTCAATGGTTGAATTCATATTCGGGAATTACCGTGATTGCAAAATGGAAGGGAAGCTGGCAATGAAATCCTTTACATATCCCCTCAGGTAAGTGCCCCTGCGGGTAGCAAGCTTGGTGGTGCGCTCGGGAAAAAGTTTGCTGCCATCCAGCGCAATCAGGTCCGTGTCGCGCTCTGCATCCATCGCCACGCTGGCGATGATGCCGATGCCAAGGCCTTGCCTGACGTACGTTTTTATCACATCCGTATCGATCGCCGTCAGTACGATATTGATGTCGAGGCCTGCGTTGGCAAATGTTTCGTCCAGCGCGCTGCGGCCTGTGAAAGCAGCATCGTAGGTAACGATGGGGTAGCGTGCAATTTTTTCCAGCGACAGGCGTTTCTCACGTGCCAGCGGATGCGCCTTCGGCACCACGACGCAGTGATACCAGCGATATAGTGGCTGGGTAAGGAGTTCTGGATAGCGGTCCTGCGTTTCGGTGGCGATCGCGATGTCGGCTTCGCCGGAAATCACGCGCTCCGCGAGTTCACGCGGACTTCCCTGCTGTATGGACAAGCGCACATCGGGGTACTTGATAATAAACGCCTTGATCGCGGGCGGCAGGATGTAGC
>JAJAYN010000183.1 GCA_026786225.1 Burkholderiales bacterium
CAAAGTAAATATTAAAGTCGGCAGCGGTGAAAATGACAAAAAAACCGGCAAAGAAAAAACCATGGATCGCGAAGTGCATCGCGTGCAAATTCTCGATCCGGCAACTGGTGCCGGCACATTCCTGCACGCCGTGATCGCACAAATCCGCGAATCATTCAGCGGCAATTCTGGCATGTGGCCCGGTTATGTGGCGGAACATTTGCTGCCGCGTATTTATGGCTTCGAATTGCTGATCGCGCCCTATGCGGTTGCGCACATGAAGCTCGGTTTGCAATTAAAGGAAAGCGGCTACGAAAGACCGCAAGGGCCGCCAACTTTCCTATGACGACATCAAGCATTACCACGGCATCGTCGCTGCCCTCGCCGAAACAATTGCGCTGCAAACCAGAATTGACGATGCAATCCCTGGCTGGCCGCTCGTATAGCTGGCTCAGAAGCCTACTGTTCATTGAAACCTGATCTATCACCATGAAACTCTTAGTTATCGGCTCCGGCGGCCGCGAACATGCCCTCGCGTGGCGCCTTTCGCAAAACCCGAATGTGCAATGCGTTTACGTCGCGCCCGGCAATGCCGGCACCGCGCACGAGGATGGCCTCGTCAATGTCAACCTGACCGCGATTACGGATCTGCTCAAATTTGCCCAGGACGAGAAAATTCACCTGACTGTCGTCGGTCCTGAAGCGCCATTGTCTGCGGGCGTGGTGGATGCGTTTCAGGCGGCGGGTTTAAAGATATTCGGGCCCACGCAGCGCGCGGCGCAGCTTGAATCGTCCAAAGACTTTGCCAAGCAGTTCATGGTCCGTCACAAAATCCCGACTGCCAAATACGCAACCTTTACCAACGCGGCGGACGCGCGTGCCTATGTTGAGCGCGAGGGTGCACCTATCGTCATCAAGGCCGACGGTCTTGCGGCGGGCAAGGGTGTCGTCGTGGCCATGACCATGGATGAGGCAAATGCAGCAATCGATGCGATGTTCACGGGCCACCGCGTAGGCGTGGCAACGGCAACGAGCTACAGAGTCGTGATCGAAGAGTTCATGCAGGGCGAGGAAGCGAGTTTTATCTGCATGTGCGATGGCGTGCATGCGCTGCCGTTCGCTTCGTCGCAGGACCACAAGCGTATTTTTGATGGCGACCTGGGGCCGAACACAGGCGGTATGGGTGCCTACTCGCCGGCACCGGTCGTGACCCCCGAAGTGCATGCGCGCGCGATGCGCGAAGTCATCATGCCGACGTTGCGCGGCATGGCAGCAGAAGGCGCACCGTTTACCGGCTTTCTCTATGCGGGGTTGATGATCGACGAAGCTGGTAACCCGCGTGTCGTCGAATTCAACGCGCGCATGGGTGATCCGGAAACGCAGCCGATCATGATGCGACTCAAAAGCGATTTTCTAGCGCTGGTCGAGCATGCTGTTGCCGGGTTGCTCAATGAAATCGAAGCGGATTGGGACCGTCGCGCTGCACTCGGCGTGGTGATGGCGGCGGATGGCTATCCCGATGCCCCCGTGAAAGGCGATGAGATCTCCGGCCTGCCATCAGACACCGGCGACGCACGCGTATTTCATGCCGGCACAGTGAAACAAGACGGCAAAATACTGGTCAGCGGAGGGCGCGTGCTTTGCGTGACGGCGTTGGGAGATACTGTCAAGATTGCGCAGCATCGCGCTTACCAAATGCTGGAGCCGATACGCTTTCGCGGGATGCAGTTCAGGCGTGATATTGGGTACAGAGCGATTGATCGGCGGTAGTTCTTTTTTTGAGAATTCGATTGAGTTGACCATGAAGAGTTGCGATGACTCAGTCCTTCTCCCTTGGGACAAGGGAACACTTGAAGCGAAGCAGAAGGGGTGCCGCAGGGGTTTCGCGACGCATGCGTCGTGCCTGCGGTACAGTGGCCAGGCGGTATTGGGCCACGCGCCCTGCATGGGGGAGATGAGGGGTAGCAGCCTGCGCTGCTGGGTGAAGCCCCTCACCCTCACCCTAGCTCTCTCCCAAGGGAGAGGGAACTGAATCGCGCAAGAATTCGTTTCCAAATGTTTGCAAACACGTCTATCGCGATATGAAAAACGTAGAACGCCATTCGACGCGGTTTTTGGAGCAAAAAGTCGCCAGAATCCGCACCAGTACTAGGGTTTGTCAAAAATGAATACTGTCTTGAACACCGCCGACGTCAAAACCTACCTCCTCGATTTGCAGTCGCGCATCGTCGCGAAACTGGAGACCCTGGACGGCAAACCTTTTGGCACCGATGCGTGGACGCGCAATGAAGGGGGTGGTGGTATCTCGCGCATCATTGAAGAAGGCAATTTGTTCGAGCGCGCTGGCGTGCTGTTTTCGCATGTCATCGGCACCAAGCTGCCGCCCACGGCTGCGGCCAATCGGCCGGAAATTGCCGGGCGCGCATGGGAGGCGATGGGTGTCTCCCTCGTGCTGCATCCGCGCAACCCGTTTGTACCTACGGTGCATATGAACGTGCGCTTTTTCATCGCGCGCTCGTCTCTCGACGCTGAGCACGATGCGTTCTGGTTCGGTGGCGGCATGGATCTCACACCGTACTATGGCTTCGAAGAAGACTGCGTGCACTTTCATCGCGTCAATCGCGATGCGTTGCAGCCATTTGGCGATGACTACTATCCGCATTTCAAGAAGTGGTGCGACGAATATTTTTACTTGAAGCATCGCAATGAACCACGTGGCATCGGCGGCGTATTCTTTGATGATTTTCACCAGCCGGGGTTCGAGCAATCGTTTGCGATGAAGCGGGCCGTTGGTGACGCCTTTCTGAATGCCTATGTGCCGATCGTCGAGCGTCGGCGCGATACGCCATATGACGAGCAGCAGCGCGACTGGCAGTTGTATCGGCGTGGCCGCTATGTGGAGTTCAATCTGGTGTTTGATCGCGGCACGCATTTCGGCCTGCAATCGGGCGGGCGTACCGAGTCAATACTTGCTTCACTGCCACCATTGGTGAAATGGCGTTATAACTGGCAGCCGGCAGCAGGGTCGCGAGAGGCGGAGTTGGCTGAGAAATTCTTGATTGGACGAGATTGGATCTAGCCGTGGCGCACGGTCGCTCGTCAGGGAGAGCGTTTACAGCGACTGATACGCAAGCTTTACCGTCTCGCTGCCGTAAATCTTTTCCAGCCGCCGCACCGTGAAATGACCGCGGGCCATGTTTTGAAAATGTTCGATGAACAGCGTATTGATGAGCGCGCCAGTTGCAGCGCCGATAATCGGAATCGCCTGCATCGCCGCTTTTTCGGATACGACGATGCCGAAGCGTGAACTGATCAGCGAAACCAGTCGCACTAATGCGGGCGCACCAACTTTGCTGAATCCCTTTTCGGCAAGAAATTTGCTAGCCTCCGACACAGCACCTGCCATCGCCGTGCGTGCCGCGAAATAGCCCGATTCAGCCGCGTCGTCTTTTGCAGTACGCCCGCCCAGGGCAAACACGGTCAGGCAAGCGAGCTTGGTTTCGATGTGCTGAATATTCTCGCCCTCGCTCTTGGCGATATCGGCAATGGAACGCAGCATGATGGTCGTGGAGATCGGCAATTCGACCGCCAGGGCGGCCAGCCCGAATGCCCCGCCCAACGCACCTGTCGCTGCTGCCGCGAATTTATGCAGGCGATCTTTTGACGCCATTTTGCCGTCAATACCATGCGATTTCACTGCCATATCCAGCGCCCTCATCATTGCGGCCTCGGATGCGCGGTGCACCGCTTTCTGAAAGCGCTCAGGCAGCATCTTTACGCCCTTGTCGATAGGCGCGCCCAGCATCGCGGACGTACGCGCTGCCAGACTGGGCTTTTCAAGCAGTGCTTTGGCGCGTTTCAATTCGACTAGTTCGATTTTGCTCAAGGACATGTTGCAGCTCCGCAATTCAGAATTCGAACTAGCTTAGGCGCATCTCTTCGCCGGAGCAAGCATGCATCGAAATGACGGCTTGGCGACAGCAGGTATGCTGGTGTCATACCGATGCATCCATTTGAGAGAATGTGAAATGTCGATCTGGGCGGGTGAAGCACTGACGCCACTCCGATACGGCGAGCGCTCAGATAGTGCGTTGCTGTGTGTGGGGGCTAGCCTTTTTTCATCGAGTCGAAAAACTCGGCGTTGTTTTTTGTTGCCTTGAGTTTATCGACCAAAAACTCAGTCGCTTCGAGTTCGTCCATGCTGTACATCATCTTGCGTAGTACCCAGACTTTTTGCAGTAATTCAGGCTTGATCAGCAACTCTTCTTTCCGGGTTCCTGAGCGATTCACGTTGATCGCGGGGTAAACGCGTTTTTCTGCTGCGCGTCGATCAAGGTGCACTTCCATATTGCCCGTGCCTTTGAATTCTTCGTAAATCACATCATCCATGCGGCTACCGGTGTCAATCAGCGCAGTGGCAATGATGGTCAACGACCCACCTTCTTCAATATTGCGTGCGGCACCAAAGAATCTCTTGGGGCGCTGCAGTGCGTTGGCATCAACGCCACCCGTCAACACCTTTCCAGAGGCAGGCACGACGGTGTTGTAAGCGCGTGCCAGCCGCGTAATGGAATCCAGCAGGATGACCACGTCTTTTTTGTGTTCGACAAGGCGCTTGGCCTTTTCGATGACCATCTCGGCGACCTGGACGTGGCGGGTGGCGGGTTCGTCGAAGGTCGACGAAACAACCTCGCCCTTTACCGTGCGCGTCATTTCCGTCACTTCTTCCGGGCGCTCGTCGATCAATAACACGATCAGCATCACGTCCGGATGGTTAGCGGTGATGGCGTGCGCGATATGCTGCAACATCACCGTTTTGCCGGACTTTGGCGAGGCCACAAGCAAACCGCGCTGCCCTTTGCCGATAGGCGCAATGATGTCAATTACGCGGCCGGTGATGTTTTCTTCCGACTTGATATCGCGTTCGAGTGTGAAAGGCTTGTTTGGAAATAGCGGCGTAAGGTTTTCAAAGAGAATTTTGTTTTTTGCATTCTCTGGTGCTTCGCCGTTTACTTTGTCGACTTTTACCAGCGCGAAATAACGCTCGCCTTCCTTGGGCGTACGAATTTCACCCTCTATGGTGTCGCCAGTGTGCAGGTTGAAACGGCGAATCTGCGAGGGACTTACGTAGATATCATCAGGTCCGGCGAGGTAGGAGATATCGGGCGAACGCAGGAAGCCGAATCCATCCTGCAGCACTTCCAGAGTGCCATCGCCGAAAATCGCCTCCCCTTTTTTTGCCTGGTGTTTGAGCAGCGCGAAAATCAATTCCTGTTTTCGCAGGCGGTTGGCGCCTTCAAGTTCGAGCTGGTTTGCCATCTCCACGAGTTCGGAGACGTGTTTCAATTTGAGTTCAGATAATTGCATGGCTTAAGTTGTTTGAAAGATGCGGACAGGAATTGGCCGCTAAACATAGCGCCTCTCCACGCGGGTTTTCATGGGGATTCCCAAGAAAACCGGGTTTAACGCACAAGTCGGGAGGTGGGGCGGAGGTGCTACAGGTAACTACAGGATGCGCTACGGAATGACAATCAACGTAGATTTCGGTGCAGGATAGGGTGCTGAGGCACCCTTGTCAATGACTAAATGTTTGCGTCGATAAATGCAGCCAGCTGTGACTTTGACAGTGCGCCGACCTTGGTCGCCGCAACGTTCCCGTTTTTGAACAGCATAAGCGTTGGGATTCCGCGAATGCCGTACTTCGGCGGGGTGGCCTGATTTTCATCGATATTCAATTTGGCCACTTTGAGTTTGCCTGAATACTCCTTGGCGACATCTTCGAGTATTGGCGCGATCATTTTGCAGGGCCCACACCATTCTGCCCAGTAATCCACGAGCACAGGTGTCGTGCTTTGCAAAACTTCGAGGTCGAATGTGTCATCGGAAACGTACGCAATCGCATCGCTCATCGGAAACCCCAAAAGTAAAATCAGTACCTATTATGACATCGAACGTCGCTGACAACGCCGGCGTGCAAGGCAAAGTCGGCGCAGTTCCGGTCTGCTAAAATGTCTGTTTGGAAGTCGAAATTCAAGGGCCGTGTATGACTTACGTAGTAACCGAATCCTGCATCAAGTGCAAATACACCGATTGCGTCGA
>JAJAYN010000184.1 GCA_026786225.1 Burkholderiales bacterium
CACTGCGCCTGATGGTGATGGCAACGGCGCAAATGGAAGAGTCGATTCCTCTTGCAAAATTTGCGGCACAGGGGTTGACACTTGCGCGAGAGTTGCGAGATCCACAGGCGGAAACAGAATTTCTTTCTGCCAAGGCGCTGTCGCTGTCAGCGGCAGGAAAATACCTGGACGCACTGGTGGAATTCGACGAAGCGATCAGCACAGCGGACAAAGCCGGGTTGATGCGCGCCGCGACTAGCGTGATGGTCTCCAAAGCGTTTGTCTATGGTCTCCTTGGCCGTGACACCGATTCGCTAGACCTGTTGTTCAAGGCCCATCAGCGCTATGTCGAGATGGGTGATGACGAGGGGGCCCGCACCACCATGTCGGCCATCGGTAACGCCTATACGCACGACCGTGCCAGTCGTGAAGACTTGTTGAAAGCGTTGAGCTATCACCAGCAGTCCATCACGCCGGAGGCGGAGAAAATCCGTCGGCACGATCTCGGTACGATCTATTTCAATATGGGCGTGGTGTATCAAAGGCTGAATGATCTGCCGAAGGCAAAGCTCTACGTGCAAAAGAGCATCACGCTGTTCCGTGCACTCAACGACCCGATCGGTACCGCATTTGGAAACTACCGGTTGGGTGTGCTGGCGGGAGAGTCCGGCAAATGGGATGAGGCCCTGACGTATCTGGACAGCGCCATGCCGGAATTGACCAAAGCTGGCGACGCCACCATGGTTTTCAACGTTCATCGCGCGCGCGCCAAAGCTTTCGCACATCTTGATCGGCGACGCGACAGCCTCGACGCGCTCGCCAAGGCCGATACGATTCGTAAAGGCATCGAATCGACCTGGATCGAAGCTACCTATCTGAAAGCAGCAGCAGAGGTATACGCGCGACTGGGCGACTATGAAAAAGCCTACCGCAGCCAGTTGCTGCTGCTGGATGCCGAGCGACGTGGCGTTACCGAGGCGCGGGAAAAAGATGCGGCGGAAGTGCAAACGCGATTTGAAGTAAAACAAAAGGAAGCCGAGAACGCACTCCTGCGCGCACGCGAGCGGGAAACCGATGCGCGCAATCTCGCATTGCTGCTGGCCCTTGTGCTGCTGCTGTTTGTGCTCGGTGGATTGGGGTTGTTCCTGTTTCGCCAGAGTCAACAGAATCGCCGTTTTTCAAACCTCGCCATGCGCGACGATCTCACAGGATTGCCCAATCGGCGCAGCATCCTGGAATTCGCGCGGGTGCAATTGCGCGCCAGTCGTATGGGCGATATGCGCATGTGTCTCGCGCTGATCGATATCGACCATTTCAAGACCATCAACGACGAATGCGGACACGCCGTGGGCGACGCCGTGTTATCGGCGTTTGCCGAAATGTGCTCACAGCAATTGCGCAGCAACGACAAGCTCGGCCGCTACGGCGGCGAAGAATTCCTGCTCATCATGCCCGGTTCGGATCTCACCCAGATACCGCTGGTATTCAATCGCCTGCGCGAAACCATCAAACTGATGCAAGTTCCCGGTCTTTCGCTCGGAAAGTCGCTAACCTTTAGTATGGGTGCCGTCGAAGTAACCAGGCCGGCGGATGATCTGGATAGATTGATCAAACGTGCCGATGATGCACTGTATCGCGCCAAACAGGACGGGCGCGATCGGTTTGAGTTGGGGAAGTGACGGTTATCTCTCTTGACGTGAAGCGAGGGCCTTAAAGGACAAACACAAGCACCCGCGCGCCTTCCAGCACGAAAATGCCTGTAAACCCTCGCCAATGCTAGAGTTTTTGAATAAGTTCAACTCGCCAGCTTGCGCAACGCATCCCGATAACGTCGGCTGACCGGCACAAATCCGCCGTCGCGCATTTTGGCACGGGCATCGCCGGATTCGAGGGGTTCTATTTCCTGTATGCAATCGAGGTTAACGATATAGCTGCGATGCACGCGTACGAAGCGCGCCGGATCGAGGCGGATTTCGATTGCGGCCATGGTCGAGCGCAGGGGGTAGTCGCGTGAGCGCACGCGCAGATTTACGTAGTTTCCCCAGGCTTGCAGCCATTCGACTTCTGCTGCCGGGAGCAGAAATTCTTTGCCTAGTTTGCGCACCAGAAAACGCTCGGGGCGCTCGATGGGCTCGACCGGCGGCCCGGCGTCGGGCTCGGTCAAGAGGCTTGCTTCGCCCTGCAATCGAAGCATCAGCAATTCGTAGAAAACGACGATCAGCATTACCCAGAAATAGGATCGAAAGTCCTTGAGGTATTCATAGGCGAGCTCGCGCGGCCAGTTGCCAAAGACGTATTGGTCGGCTTGCAGCAGATAGATCATCTTGCGCAGCGTCACCATCGAGACGACGTGGATGAGCGAGTAGGGGATCGTCGCCAGTAGATGCCAGCGCAGGTTTTTGCGTAACGTGCCCAGTTCCAGCGGAAAGCGGCGATGAAAGGCAATCACAGCCGGGACTAGCGCCAGCAACACAAGATTGCTGGTCCATTCCCAGACCACCGGTTCCCATGCCGCGAAGTTGAGTTTTACGCGGCCGATGTCCATCCAGACGACGAGGCTGTTGATTGCGGCCTGAAGGCAGAAGAACACGATCCAGAATCCCGGTTCGACGACCGGTCGCCAGGGCTGGTAACGCGCCAGCCAATCCTGCGAGTTTTGCGCGCTTGTTGTCATGCGCGGATTCTAGCTGGGACGAATGGATTGCTGTGGAAACCCGTCACTGCCGTCCACCGTTTGTCACAAAACCAGTTCGAATCATCACATTACGGTAGCGGGGACGAGGGTTCTCACCTAATCTGGCGACCTTCTCAACCAACCGCCGCAACCCGGCTTGACCACCATGCCCCGTCGTCACGATATCGATGCCCTGCGCGCCATCGCCTTCAGTCTACTCATCGCCTACCACCTCGCCATGTTGTATGTCTTCGATTGGGGCTGGCACATCAAAAGTTCCCACCTTTCCGAATTCCTGCAGATACCGATGCTGTTCGTGAACCGCTGGCGCATGGACCTCATCTTCCTGATTTCGGGCATTTCAGCCGCGATCATGCTCGCCAAAGCCACGCCGGGTTCATTTTTGCGCGAACGCAGCGGTCGGTTGCTGATTCCCCTGCTGTTTGGTGTGCTCGTCGTCGTCCCGGTGCAGCCGTATTGTCAGGGCGTGGCCAATGGCCTGGTGGAGCCAGGCTTCTGGCAATTCCTCAGTCGCTACTACACCGGCTACGCGTGGCCGCCGAAAGCGTTCGACGGCTGGAAGACCAGCTTCACCTGGAATCATCTCTGGTACCTCGTTTACCTGTGGTGCTACACCGCACTGTTGGTCGCGCTGCAAAAGCCGCTTGCATCGCGCATGGGCCACGGGTTGCGCAATGCCTTCGTGCACCTGCGTGGCTGGCGTTTGCTGGTGTGGCCGTTCGCGCCGCTGCTGATCATCACTGTAACCTTGCAGTTGAAGTTTCCGAATAACAACGCACTGCTCAACGACTGGTACGCCCACGCGATCTACTTCACGGTATTTATGTATGGCTTCTGGCTGGGCATCGACAAGGCATTGTGGGCGGAGCTGGCTCGCCTGCGCAAGGAGGCGGTCGCACTGGCGTTGATGTCGTATTTTCTCTATGCGCTCTCGCGTGCAGTGTTCGAGGACGATGATCCGCCAGTGACATACCTGATCGTGTGGATTTTTCGCAATCTCTATATCTGGGCAGCACTGTGCGCGATCCTGGGCTGGGGACACACGCTGCTGAACCGGCCGTTTCGCTGGCTGCCGTGGGCAACGCAGGCCGTATATCCGTGGTACATCCTGCACCAGAGCCTGATTGTATTGTTGGCCTATTGGCTGGTGCCGCTAAAAATTGGTCCGGTCGCGGAGCCGCTGCTGGTGGGGTTGGGAACTGTGGCGGGATGCTGGCTGCTTACGTCGCTGCTGGTGTCAAAAATTGGCTGGCTGCGGGTGTGTTTTGGATTGAAGCGATTGCCACCCGCCGCAGAAGCCGTTGCTAGCGTTTCGCCGCCACTTGCTCATCGATGAATTTTGCCACCCGATCGAGTACCGGCTTGTCGCTGCGCAGCGGCGCCGCGAGGGCAATTAATATCCCGACATGGCCCATGTCTGGATAAAAGGTCACCTCGGCAGTGCCACCGCGCTCAGCGATGCGTGTGGCGAGATTGCGGCTGTTATGGATACCCACGCGCGTATCGGCCGTGCCGTGCAAGAGCAGGGTAGGCGGCTCCTTGCCGGTGATGTAATTAATCGGCTGCGACGCCGCGCGAACCGGCAGCGGAAAAATGTATTCCATTTTTTCTTCGGTCAGGGGCAAGAAATCCATCGGGCCGGCGAGGCTGACTACACCGCGGATGCGGCGCTTGTCGATACCCACCCGGCCGAGATAGGTGGCATCAAAGGCGACCAGTGCGGCCAGTTGCGCCCCGGCGGAATGGCCCATCGTGAATATCTTGCCGGGGTCACCGCCGTGCTGCGCGATATTGTCAAAAGTCCATTTCACGGCCAGCGCGGCGTCGTCCATGTACGTCGGGAAGGTGATTTCCGGATAGAGGCGATAGTCGGGGACCACCACCATGTAGCCGCGCGACGTCAATGCCTCAGCGGCGAACAGATAGCCGCCCTTGTCGCCGGAATCCCATGCGCCGCCGTAGAAAAAGACCACCACCGGTTTCAGCGCAGGTGCCACGGTCGAGTCAACAGGCCGATAAACATCGAGTTTGTTGCGGGCCAGTGTGCCGTAGGCAATGTCCTGCGTGACCTTGAAGCCGCTTTCGGGTACGAGCGTGTTGAGCAGGCGCGTGGCCGAGCAGGCGGACAGAAGGGCGGCGATGCCGGTGACAACAAGCAATTGCCGCAGGCGGCAGGAGAGGGTGGGGTTCATGGCCACATTATCTGTGAGAAATGCGGCACTACCGTTACGTGGATGCGTGAATGTCGCCAAATTTTCTTTTCGCGTAGATGCCAAGGCCATTGGCCACGCTGGAAAAACGCTCGCCCGTTACGTGCGTGGCATTGGGGAATCGTGCCGCGATGCGCTCGGTCAAAAAATGCAGCCCCGGGGAGCCGCCGGTGAAATAGACTGCGCGCACGGTGTCGGCGTGCACGTTTGCCCGCCTCACGGTTTCAATCGCGGTTTCGACGATACGGCTGACTTTGTGTTCCAGCGCGGCGGCTTGCTGTGTATCAGAAAATGTCGCCTGCAGATGGTCCTCCACGACGTTCAGGTTAATCAGGCTATGACCATTGAGCGCCACCTCGATCTTGGTCTGTTCGGCCAATGCGGCCAGGTGATGGCCGAGGCGATTGCCGACGACTTTCATCATCCGCCGATAGCGTACGGCGTCACCGTACATGCTGATCATCTCGCGCAGCTCGATCAGGCGGTTGTGCGCATACACGGTATTGATCAGATGCCAGGTGGCGAGGTCGAAATACACCTTGCCCGGCACCCGCCGCCCCTGCGGGCTCAGCGAGCCGTAGCCGATCTGCGGCATGATCGCGGCGAGGTTTACCGATTGGTCAAAATCCGTTCCGGCGACGTGCATGCCGTGATTGGCGAGGATGTCATCCTGCCTCGCGAGGCGGCCATGGCGCGCCGGGCCGACGCGTACCAGCGAAAAATCCGAGGTGCCGCCACCGATATCGGCAACCAGCACGATCTGCTCGTTCACGATCCGAGATTCATAGTCGAGCGCGGCGGCGATTGGCTCGTACTGGAACGCGACCTCGCTGAACCCGGCCGCGCGCGCGGCGGTATCGAGCGAGGCCACCGCCTTCGCATCGCGTGCCACCGCGTGATCGACAAAATGCACCGGGCGCCCGATGACCACGCGCGTGAGTGGGCTGCCGTGCTGCGCCTCCGCGACGCTTTTCAGATGGCGCAAATAGCCGATCACCACATCGATATATTTGATCGTGATGCCGTGGCCGATTTCAGTCGCCTGATCCATCAGGTCCGAGCCGAGGATGCTTTTGATGGAGCGCATGAGTCGGCCATCGAAACCATCTACATAGGCGGCAATAGCCTCGCGCCCGAAACAGCGCGTCTCATCTTCGGCGTTGTAAAACACCGCCGTCGGCATGCCCTGATACCCCGCTTCCAGATCGATCAGGCGCATCCCACCCCCGTGCGGAATCGCCACAGCAGAATTGGAAGTGCCAAAGTCGATGGCGCAATAGTTGGCTGGGGACAAGGTGACGGTAGTGTTGTTGGTCGCGGTGAAAGAGGCGGCGCTGGCGATCAGCGCGACGGCGACGGCACACTGTAGATAAAAGCAAAGGCGGACGCGGATTATAGCGAGAAGGTTGTGATGTGCAAAGTGCGACGGCGCGTCAGGTAGCGCACAACAAAATTTCACAAATCGCCATCTGGCGCGGCGTTTCAGCCATTTTGTATCCAGGAGGCGCGTCAATGCTGGATTCTTTCGTGCAACTGAAATGGGGATGTGCTGGATCCCATCCCCCGCTGGGATGAAATGAGCAAAGCGTTTGACCAATTCCACAGCCGACGCCAGAATAGCCGCCACAACAACAAAACGAATCGTGCAAGGGAGCAGTAAATGTCTGTAGAACGCAAGCGACGTGCGCCAACCATTCATAAACTCAATCGCCTGTCGGAATCCAGTGGCGAGCTGCGCTGGGGCACGGGGCTCATCACCGGCGTGATCGCGCTGTCGTTGGCAATTCTGTGCTTTCTGGGCGTATTGGCATTTCATTTCCCGGCTTACCTGACCACACCGGAGCTGCGTAAATCGTATGACGTGCAGACCTTGCGCAATGTGATGCTGGCGGCCATGGTCATTGCAGGTGGATTGTCGCTCGCCAATATCATTTTCAATCGCTCGCGCTGGCTTGCGACTGGCGCGTTTGCGCTGGTGGTGCTAAGCGCGCTGCTGGGCGGCCACAAGGTGCCGGTCGGCGATTTTGCCGACAACACCACTTACCTCGGGCTCGACTGGTTCATTCTCGATTTGCTCGGCTCGACGCTGATTTTCATCTTTCTCGAAAAGCTGTTTCCGTTGAATAAAAAGCAGCCCGTTTTCCGTCCCGAGTGGCAGACCGATTTTCACCACTTCATTGTCAATCACCTCATCGTCGGTTTTGTCCTGCTCGCGACCAATAAGCTCGTCCACGGCGGCTTCGGCTGGGCGATCAATACTAATTTGCAGACGTGGATCCAGGGCCTGCCGTTTGTACTCGAACTGCTCCTGATCGTACTGGTCGCTGATCTCGTCCAGTACTGGACGCATCGCGCCTATCACGAGGTGCCGCTGCTGTGGCGTTTGCACGCGGTGCATCACAGCGCCAAGAGCATGGATTGGCTCGCTGGTTCACGCCAGCACGTACTTGAACTCATCATCACCCGCACGCTGATCCTCGCGCCGATTTATGTGCTCGGTTTCTCCAAAGGCGTGATCGACGCCTACATCATCATCGTCGGCTTCCAGGCGGTGTTCAATCACTGCAATGTCGATGTGCGACTGGGGCCGTTGCGCTACCTCATTGTGACGCCGAATTTTCATCACTGGCATCACTCGCAGGACCAGGTGGCGCTGGACCGCAACTATTCAGCGCACTTCGCGTTTATCGATTACCTGTTTGGCACCGCAGTGAATGCCGATCGCAAATGGCC
>JAJAYN010000185.1 GCA_026786225.1 Burkholderiales bacterium
GCGATTGCTCAGTGCGTCGGGTTGGGACGTGGTGCCTTTGAGACAAGTCGCCGACATGCTATCGCGCCCGGACGCCGACTGGTCGCGCAAGTCGGTGGGTGTGGCCTTTGACGACGGATCCGATTTTGACTATGCGGATCTGCCGCATCCGATCGCAGGCAAACAGCGGAGCATGCTCAACATCATGCGCGATTTCAAGGTCGACAGCCCGTTGCGGCAACCCACATTGCACGCGACGTCATTTGTCATTGTGTCACCGGAAGCCAGGGAGATTCTCGACCGTACCTGCATGTTGGGCACGCATTGGTGGAATCACACATGGTGGCCGGACGCTGTGTCCAGCGGACTGATGGATATTGCGAGCCATAGCTGGGATCACTGTCACGACACGCTGCCGCAGATTGCGCAACGCGACCAGCGCAAGGGTGACTTCTGGGGAATTGATACCGAGACCGATGCCGAAGCGCAGATACGCGCATCGGCGTCGTTCATCGCGGGTATGGCGCCGAATCGAGGCGCGAGATTATTTGCCTATCCCTACGGTCACGCCGCCGACTTTCTCGTGCACGAGTATTTCCCCCGGCAGGCGCGTGATGATTCGAGACACTGTATCGACGCAGCCTTCAGTACCGATCCTGAACCGATTTCACGTCACAGCAACCGCTGGAATCTGGGGCGTTTCGTTTGTGGGGATCATTGGCGGTCCAGCGAAGACCTTGCCGCGATTCTGCGCAACGCCTTCTAGAGATTGATGGGCCATCTCGGTTTCTTGTCCGGTTAAGGTATTCAGAGCAGGGTCGTATCCTCATCCGCATACGCCGGATAACAAACACACAGAATTTTCAGCGCTGACGGCCCGGTGTTGGTCACGTTATGCGTGGTGCCCGGCGGAATGACAATCGTGTCGCCGCTGCGGATATAAAACTCGGCTTTGCCCAGTCGCATGGTTCCCGAGCCCTCGGTGATGTGATAAATCTCTTCCGATTGTTCATGAAGATGTAACAGCGTGGTGCCGCCAGACTCGACAATCGCCTCCGCAAAACTCATTGCACCCGGACCGTGGATTGCCGGGTGCAGCAATTCGCGAATGATTGATCCGTCTTTGGTGATGAATGGCGCGACTTCCGCGTAGGCGGTTTTCATGGTCCTGAAGTCCATAGGTTGAATGACGATCCGTGCCATAATTTTGCCGGACTCCACTCTTGAATTGTGAAATTTTTATGGCCGTTAACTACACGCTGCCCACACAGGAATCATTGCTGCCGATTAACGGTGTGACACTCGGTTACGCCAAAGCGCATGTGCGCAAACCGGATCGCAAGGACATGCTGATCATATCGCTTGCACCCGGTTCGCTGGCAGCGGGTGTGTTTACGCAGAATCGTTTTTGTGCGGCACCTGTGCTTGTTTGTCGTGAACATCTGAAGCACGGTGCCGATACGCGGGCGCTGGTGATCAACACCGGCTGCGCCAATGCAGGCACGGGTGCGACCGGCTTTACGGATGCGAAGGCGACCTGTGATGAAGTGGCGAAAGCGCTCGGCTGCACGCGGCATCAGGTGCTGCCGTTTTCCACCGGTGTGATTCTCGAACATTTGCCGATGGATAAAATCCTCGCCGGCGTGCCGCAGTGTGTTGCCAACCTCACGCCCACCGGCTGGTTCGATGCGGCGCACGCCATCATGACGACCGATACCGTGCCGAAAGCGGTTTCCTGTCAGCTCGATATCGATGGCCACATTGTCACCATCACGGGTATTTCCAAAGGTGCCGGCATGATCGAGCCGAATATGGCGACCATGCTGGGCTTCATTGCGACAGATGCCGTCGTCGGCCCGGATGTACTTGCCGACATGGTCAAGACCGCTGCAGCGATATCGTTCAATGCCATCACCATCGACGGCGACACATCGACCAATGATTCGCTGATTCTGATCGCGACCGGCAAGGCGGGCAACCCACCAATCAATGGTGAGGGCACCGCGGAATATGTGAAGTTGCAGGTTGCCGTGAATGACGTGGCGATTGCGCTTGCGCAGGCCATCGTGCGCGACGGCGAGGGCGCAACAAAATTCATGACGATTAAAGTGCAGGGCGGCAAGAACCACGCCGAATGCATGAAGATCGGCAAGGCCATCGCCAATTCGCCGCTGGTCAAAACAGCATTCTTTGCGAGCGACCCGAATCTGGGCCGTATCCTCGCGGCCATCGGTTACGCCGGCGTGAATGATCTCGATACTGATCTTATCAAACTTTATCTGGGCGACGTGCTGGTGGCCGAAAACGGTGGGCGTGCGGCCAGCTATCGTGAAGAGCTGGGCTCGGCGGTGATGAAGGAAAGCGAGATCCTGGTACGCGTTGACTTGGGACGCGGTGACGATACCGCGACGGTTTGGACCTGTGATTTTTCGTATGACTACGTAAAGATCAACGCAGATTATCGTTCCTGATGTTTCCAAAACTGGATCGCACCCTCGAACGCGTCGAGGGATTGCTTGAACGCGTTGAGCAGTATTTGCCGCGCAATATTGCGCCAGACTGGAAATCCTTTGTCGCTTATCGCTGGCGGCGTGAGCAGACTGTCTTTGGTCGACGTTGCTCGCTGGTCGGGGTCGCGCATCCACATGTCATTCGCTTCGCAGACCTGAAAGATATCGACGACCAGAAGTCACGCATTGAAGCCAATACCCGGCAGTTCGTGATGGGCCGCCCCGCCAATAATGTATTGCTTACAGGTGCGCGTGGAACGGGCAAATCTTCGCTCGTGAAAGCAGCGCTGCATGAATTTTCCAAAAAAGGTTTGCGATTGATTGAAGTGGATCGCGCCGACATGGTCGATCTGCCCGACATCGCCGATCTGGTCGCTCGCCGGCCCGAACGCTTCATCATCTTCAGTGACGACCTGTCCTTTGAAGCCAACGATCCCGGTTACAAGGCGCTCAAATCGGTGCTCGACGGCGGCATCTCCGTGACTAACGACAATCTGCTGGTCTACGCGACCAGTAATCGTCGCCACTTGATGCCCGAAAAAATGAGCGAGAACCTCGAAACCAAGCACACCGAGGATGGCGAAATTCACCCGGGCGAAACGACAGAGGAAAAAATTTCCCTCTCCGAGCGGTTTGGATTGTGGCTGTCGTTTTATCCGTTTGATCAAGACCAGTATCTGGCAATCGTGAAGCATTGGGTGACTGTATTGACGGGCAGGCAGGCGGCCACAAACATTGATGCGATGCAAAGGGCCGCGTTGCTGTGGGCGCTGGAGCGTGGTTCGCGCAGCGGTCGTGTGGCATATCAGTTCGCACGCGATTGGGCAGGCGCACACAGCGCGGCACGTTCGCCGGTGAAAACCTCGCGCAGGAAATGACATCGCGTATTACCGACGTCGCCGTTGCCGTCTTCATCAAGCCCGACGGTAGCTTCCTGCTTTCTTCGCGGCCCGAAGGCAAACCCTATTCCGGCTATTGGGAATTCCCTGGCGGCAAAATCGAGGCGGGCGAATCGGTACTACAGGCGATGAAACGCGAATTGATGGAGGAGTTGAACGTCACCATTACCAGCGCCATGCCGTGGTTTACATTCAGGATGGTCTATACCCACGCCACGGTGCGGTTGCACTGCTGGCGTGTGCGTGAATGGCAAGGCGAGATGCGCGGATTGGAAGGGCAGCAATTCCAATGGCAGCGGCTGGCAGCGATCACGGTCGCGCCAACGTTGCCGGGGTGCGTGCCGATACTGCGTGCGCTGGCGCTTCCGGCAATTTATGCGATCACCAATGCGTCGGAGATCGGGATTGCGGCCTACATGCAGCAATTGGAGAAGGCGCTCGCGAATGGATTGAAGCTCATCCAGATACGCGAGAAGGGCCTGTCACATGACGATCAAGTGAAATTTGCCAAAATGGTGGTGGACCTCGCGCATGCGTTTGGCGCAAAAGCGCTGCTTAATGGCGATATTGAAATGGCCCGGCAGATTGGTGCCGATGGCGTGCATCTGACGTCGCGTCAATTGAGCCAATGCACCCGGCGGCCTGACGTTGAAATAGTCGCGGCATCGACCCACTCGCGCGAAGAACTTGAGCGGGCTGCGGAATTGAAATTGGATTTTGTCGTGCTTGGTGCGGTGAAGCCTACGCGCACGCACCCAGGGCAAGCCGGGATTGGCTGGGAAAAATTCTCTGCCATGGTGGAAGCCACGCCCCTGCCGGTTTATGCGCTCGGTGGGTTGGTAACCGGTGACTTAAACACGGCAATGTTGCATGGCGCGCACGGCGTAGCGCTGCAACGCGGTCTTGCAGCATAATTTAGCGTAGATCGCCAATTGGCGGGCCTTTACAGACAGAAATGCCTGTAAAGGCGCGCCAGTGCTGGGTTTTTTTAATTGCGCGGCTTTTCTCTGCGCATAGATACAAGTGAATGGATAAAACCGGGGCCAGCGCGGCGTTTAATCCGGAGATCTTTTCGGTTGCAATGCTGTTGTGTGGGTTTCTACCCACCGTCAGCTGACAAAAACTAGCAATATTGGCGTAAATTTTTATTGCGCGCCGCATTTTGTGGCGCTACCATGTATTTAAGCGCCAATTAAATGGCGCATTAATGAATAAGCGCCAAATAACGATGGTCACAATGATAAAGAAAATCAGCCAAGATGAGGCGAATTTAATCGCCTAAATCGTCGCTAAACACCGCGACGGGGTTGGCTTGGCCGAACTGTATCAAACCGCGAAGAAACGAATCCCCAATCTAGCCACGCGCACCCTGCAGCGGCGTCTGGCGCAAATGGTTGCGGAAAAGCGAATTGTCCGCACTGGTCAAAAGCGCGGAACTCGATATCGGATTGCCGGAATTACTGGTTCGATGAACGGATTAATCCCTGCACCAGTTCTCCAGGTCACGGGGGAAGCCTACGTTCCGCTTTCTGCCGATGGTGCGGAAATTCGCGCGTATGTGCGCCAGCCACTCAACCAGCGTGCACCGCTCAGCTACAAAATAGAATTCCTTGAACACTACATCCCGAACAACACCTACTACCTGCCACAGACTCTACGACAGGAATTGCTTGTGATGGGACAGCCTCGCACCGCGAACGAACCTGCGGGAACATTTGCCCGCGACATCCTGAATCGCTTGCTGATCGATCTGTCCTGGGCTTCATCGCGTCTTGAGGGCAATACCTACACGCGCCTGGACACGGAGCAACTGATCAACCGCGGTCAGGCGGCCGAGGGTAAGGATGCCACCGAGACCCAGATGATCCTGAACCACAAGGTGGCCATCGAATATTTGGTTAACCATGCCGACGTCATCGACATCAATCGGCCAACGATCCTGAGTCTTCACGCGCTGTTATCGGATGGCCTGCTCCGTGACCCAGGCGCTGGTGGTCGCGTGCGCACCATCGCTGTCGACATTAGCGGTAGCGTATATCGCCCCTTGGCGCTCCCGCAAAAACTGGACGAACTCTTCGGCCACGTACTGGATATTGGGCGCGAAATCGAAGACCCATTCGAACAAGCGTTCTTCCTGATGGTGCATTTGCCTTACCTGCAGCCGTTTGAGGACGTGAACAAACGCGTCTCCCGGCTGGCCGCAAACATCCCGCTCCTTAAACGCAACCTCTGTCCGTTATCGTTCGTCGACGTTCCTGAGCAAGCCTATGTTGATGCAGTCATTGGTGTTTACGAACTCAATCGCATCGAGCTGTTACGCGACGTATTCGTCTGGGCTTACGAGCGCTCCTGCCAGCAGTATCTCGCCGTTCAGCAACAACTGGTGCCGCCCGACACCTTCCGGCTGCGCTACCGCAGCGCGCTCAACGAGACCGTCCGCGCCATCGTTCATGATGGCCATGATGCTGATCTTGCGCACATCTCGGCGGTCATCCCCGCGTCTGTTGGCGATGTCGATCATGATCGTTTTATTGGCATGGTGAGCCAGGAATTTACCCACATACACGCTGGTAATGCCGTGCGCTATGGCTTGGGCGCATTGGAGTTCGAAGCATGGCGCAATGCTCGCCCAGTACCGAAGTGAGTTAATGCCGATCATGCCAAACGTTCGTACATCATCTCTCTTCGACATGCCGAAAACATCAAGCAGTGATGCCCCCGGCCGTATCAGGCAAGAAGTCCGCCCTTCCCAAAGGAGCAGGCAACGCAGCTACAGTTGTCAGCGTTTTCCGCAATTACTTTTTACCCTAGAAAGATTGAGCACAATTCAATTTATTTCTGCACATGGCTAAGTCGAGGGACTATGTTGGTAATAGGGCTGGATGCAGCATCGCAACTCAAGAATTTTGGATATGCCATCGGCACCATTGCGCGTGGCAAGCTATCCATCCAGCAAGCCGGGATTTTGGGTGACGAACCTGATGTCATCGACTACACGATTGTCGATGCGCTTCGTGCAGCACCCAATGCTGTGATCGCTATCGATGCGCCATTCGGCTGGCCCGCTCCGCTCGGTGAATCACTATTTTCCCACCTTGCCGGAGACAGGCTCAACGTTGAAAAGAATGCTTTGTTCCGCCGCCACAC
>JAJAYN010000186.1 GCA_026786225.1 Burkholderiales bacterium
AGCTACTTGAAAGTGCTTAAGCGCTGGAGTTTCTTCTTTTTTATTCCGCTTGCCGCCTTGCCCCCGCGCATTGTGTTGACTGGATTCCTGCTATTCATGACACCAGTGGTCCTCAACAAACTTGAATACAGCGATGCGGCGGTGGGGCGCTTCATGATGTGTTATTTCATCTCGAACCTGTTGTTTACGCCGCTCGTCGCCAGATTGCTGGACCGGTTCAATTGCCATCGTAGCCTGCTGCTGGGCGGTAGCATATTGATGGGCGGCGCGATTTTCCTGTTTTCGTACTCCACGCTGCTTTCAAGTCTGGTCGTATCCATGATTCTCCTGGGTCTCGGGATGGCCCTATCCACGACGTCGCTTATTTCCATCATTCCCCTGCAATTTGCCCGGGAGTGCGCCACCGAAGGACAGGGAACGGTGACGTCTCTTTTGCGCGTGGTGGAACGTATCGGCAGTATTCTGGGCCCGCTGTTTGTGGCATTTTTAATCAAAGTTGCGGGATTCAGCGATGGCGCGATGATCCTCGGCGTCATATTGAGTACATTGGCGATCGGGCTCGCGCTCTACCTTCTCTTGACGCGCAATTCAACTGGTGACAAGGCGTTGCAATGACCGAACTGAGTAATACTCTTTTACGCCTCAGCCCGGAAACAAAAAAGGGCTTGAAGGTGGTTTTTCTGGCTAAGCAGGCACCCTTTGACCTGCGTGAGCCCAGGCCAGAATTGCACGAGCAATTGGGTGTAGAGCCACGTTACAACTACGAGATCATGTCCATCTTGCAGGAAATGGGTGTCACCTGCGTTCCCTGCCGATCACTCGATGCGTTCGAATCGCTGGCCAGCGATGCGGATTTCGTTTTCACTATTTTCAATCGCGCTGAATTTCGAAATGGTGAGATTTTTGTTTCCTTGCTTTGTGAAAAACTTGGCATTCCCTATCTCGGGGCACCACCCAATTTACGGGCACTAGCCGAAGACAAGAGTTTTGCAAAGCATCTGGCGCGCTCGGTCGGCATGAAAACACCACCGTGGAAGACATACGGTCGGCACGACGGGTTGGAGCCGCCGCCGTTTGCAGGCCCTTATTTTGTCAAGCCGCGCTTCGGCGCGGCTTCGGAAGGCATCAGTCTTGAATCCATCCAGCACGACTGGCCGGGACTGAAAACGCAGGTCGAAAAGCTTCTCGATCAAGGCAAGGACGTGATCGTGGAACAATGTATCAACGGTACCGATGTGACGGTCCCCGTTCTGGGGGGGCAGCAGGCTATCGTTCTTGACGTGGTCGAAGAGGTCTCGGATCTGCCTTCCGGGATATGTACTTACCGGCAAAAGCGATTGCTTGATAAGGGACGTGTTCGGCGCAAACTCGACAATCCGGCACTTGCACAGCAAATTTCAGCCAGCGTCGAAAAATTCTGCGCGCATGTCCGGCCATTTGATTACCTGCGCGTGGACTTTCACCTCTGCAAAGAAACGCAGAACGCCTATTTTCTCGAGTTCAACATCGGCTGCAATCTTGGCAGTCACGCCGCCATCATGTTTGCCGCGACAAATCGCGGCATTGAGCAAAAGCGTGTGATTGAGCATATTCTTGCTTACAGCTTGATGCGGCAAGGGAAGCAGATTTTGCAGCCGGGCAAAGAACTCTCAGAGCAAACATGAACGATAAGAAATCGCTGGATTTCGTCCGCAGGCGCCTGCTGCAAACTTGTGCCTCAATCCCTTTCATGCTCTCCAGTGGCGCAGCTATTTCGGCACCCACTGCAGCCGCAGGCAGGAGATTCAAGATTTTTGTCGTGATCCACCGTGAGGGTGCATTAGCCGACGAAGGCTTTATGGACTACCTTAAAAACGCAGGCTTGAACGTTGAGTTTGTGATTCGCAATACAGCAGGCGATGTGAAATTGTTACCTGATATTGTTGAGGAGATCAGGCAGCAAAAAGCAGATTTGGTATACACGCAAAGCACGCAGGTCACTGCTGGAATCGCCGGGCTGCAAACTGAGGCGGACCCATCAAAGTTCATTCGCGACATACCGGTCGTGTTTTCGATGGTAGGTGACCCACTCGCGGCAAAATTGGTGCGTAACCTGGAGAAGCCGGACCGAAATCTTACTGGTGCGATTCATATCGTCTCATTGCCGGTTCAGCTCAAAGCCATGCAGGCATACATGCCGATAAAACGCCTCGGCATACTCTATACGCCGAACGAAAAGACGCAGCGCGAAGTGCACGACCAACTGAAAAGGCTCGCGACCGGAGCCAAGATAGAGCTGGTTGCCGCAGATCCGCTTGGCGCAGACAAGGTTCCGAACGTAGATCGATTGGTCCCGATGCTCGACCGTATGGCGGCATTGAAGCCGGATCTGGTTTACGTGCCGGCGGTCAATTTTTTCGGCTCGCACAGCGACTTCCTGATGCAGGAAGCACTCAAGAGAAAGTTGCCCACTTTTTGTGCAATCGAAGTGCAGATTAAGTCCGGTGGATTGATGGGGCTGGTGGCACCATTTTTTAACGTGGGTGCCCTCGCGGGCTACAAGGCGGAACAGATCCTGCTCGGAAAAACCGCCATTCAAAAAACGCCAATCGAAGTTCTGTCCAAGTTTTCATTTATGGTCAACATGCCTACCGCGCGTGCGCTCGCGCTCTATCCGCCGATGCAAGTGTTGCGGTTCGCACAGATCATCGGGGCCTGAAGCCACGTTCGCAGCTTTATTGTTCGTCACGTCACCGGTGCGATAAAGTCCGAATCCAGCGACATCGCATGGCGTATTGAGTCAATCGTGTTCCGTCACGAATCGCCAACGTGGTGCGAGGAAGCAGTGGCAGCGTAGAATTAGCAGCACAATAAGTACGGCAATCGTTCATCTCCGCCCGCATCTCCCCTCTTTAGAATTTCCCGCATGTCCATCGCCCCCACCCCCGCCTCTTACG
>JAJAYN010000187.1 GCA_026786225.1 Burkholderiales bacterium
GCGGCGACGCGCAGCATTGCCCGCGCCGGCGGCAATGCAAAAGCCGCAAAGTCGCAGTCGAAAGCGGGACGTGCGCTCTACACACCGACCGATCCCGTGTCCTCGTTTGAGGATGCCGATAAGGTGCGCATCCTCGAGCGCCTGGAGCAGTTCGCCCGCAATATCGATCCCCGCGTGAAAGAAGTGATGGGCCGACTTTCCGGTGAATACGATGTGGTGATGGTTGCGCGTAGTGACGGCGTGATGGCAGCTGACGTCAGGCCGCTGGTACACATCGGTCTTACCGTGATTGCCGAGCAAAATGGACGCCGCGAACAGGGGCATACCGGCGGGGGCGGACGCTACGACTACCGCTACTTCACCGATGCCGTGTTGAAGACCTACGCCGAGGGTGCCGTGCGCGAAGCGTTAATTAATCTCGATGCCAAACCTGCGCCAGCCGGACCGATGACGGTGGTGCTGGGTTCCGGTTGGCCCGGCATCCTGCTGCACGAGGCGGTTGGCCATGGTCTCGAGGGCGATTTCAACCGCAAGGGTTCCAGCCTGTTCGCGGGACGCATCGGCGAACGCGTTGCTGCCAAGGGCGTTACCGTCGTTGACGACGGCACGATTGCCGATCGGCGCGGCTCGCTCAATATTGATGACGAAGGCAATGTCACCCAGCGCAATGTGCTGATCGAAGACGGCATCCTCAAAGGGTATATGCAGGATTCGCTCAATGCGCGCTTGATGAAAACAGCAGTGACCGGCAATGCGCGGCGCGAGTCATACGCGCACATCCCCATGCCGCGCATGACCAACACGTACATGCTCAATGGCGACAAGACGCCTGAAGAAATCATTGCCAGCGTGAAGCACGGCCTTTATGCCGCTAACTTTGGTGGCGGGCAGGTCGATACCACCAGTGGAAAATTTGTGTTCTCGGCGTCGGAAGCGTACATGATTGAGGACGGCAAGATCACCTATCCGGTCGTCGGTGCAACGCTGATCGGCAACGGTATCGAATCGTTGAAGCATATCTCGATGATCGGTAACGACATGAAACTCGATGGCGGCGTTGGTGTCTGTGGCAAGGAGGGTCAAAGTGTACCGGTGGGCGTAGGACAACCGACCTTGCGCATGGAAGGGTTGACGGTTGGTGGCACGGGTTGAGCTTAGGCGGCGGAGTGATCAAGTCGGTAAGCGGCCTGCATCCAAATTTATGTCTGGATCGTAAACTTATCCGTGAATCCGCGGCCAAAGAACGTATCAACTGAGGGAAACCGTATGAAACGCCGTACATTTTTGTCTGGATTGTTCGCCTCGGCCGGGTCGCAAGTGTTTGCCAAGGCCGCCTACGCGCAAGGCAGGCCGCAAATGCCGACCGCCGACCAAATCAAAGTCGCCCTTCAACAAGCCAACCAGACGCCCATGAAGATAGAAAAACTGGAACTGCCAAAAGCGGAATGGAAAAAACGTCTTTCCTCCGCACAATTCAATATATTGCGCGATGAGGGCACCGAGCGCGCCTTCGCCAGCAACCTCAACGATGAAAAGCGCAAAGGGGTATTTCACTGCGCCGGCTGCGACCTGCCGGTTTATACCTCAGAGATGAAATTCGACAGCGGCACCGGCTGGCCCAGCTTCTTCACGACGCTGCCCGGTGTGTTTGAGAAAAAGACCGATTTCAAACTGATTTATCCGCGCACCGAATATCACTGCGTGCGCTGCGGCGGTCACCATGGGCACATGTTTAACGACGGCCCCCAGCCGACCGGGCAACGCTGGTGCAATAACGGTGCCGCGCTGGTATTCAAGGCCGGTGCTGCTTAAGTTAGCACCTGCCAATGCCTAATATTGGCGCGCCTTTTCGGGCGTTTACGCCCTGTGAGGCGCGCCAAATGGCGCTTTAGCCGACCATCCTCGTCGCAATTACCCCAGCTTCCGATATTTTTCCCCGGCTTCAATCCTTGTCTTCAGGATATTTTGTTCCGGTGGTAGCGGGCAGGTCGTGAACTCGGAAAAAGCGCAAGGCGGGTTATACGTTTTGTTGAAGTCAAGCTGAAACGTCTCGTTCGGCTTGGGTTTTTTGTCGACGTATAGAAACCGCGAGGGCCGATAGGTGGTGTCGCCGGCGGTGCCATCGCGCATGACGAAAAACAGACCTTCATCTTCGCCGATCACATCCATTTTGTACTTCTTGCCCTTCAACGTGAATTCAACGTATCCCGGGCAAGGCTCCTCGGAAATTTCGTCGATCACGTTGACGATGGACAGTTTCTTGCCGGGCGGGTAGGGGACGAATTTAGCGCTGACTTTGAATGCAGGGTTTACGTCATACCAGACACGGCCCGGAAAACCCTTGCGCACCAGGGATTCGTTATCAGCAAGGCGCAGCACATAGCGGCCATCGCGCTCGATGACGTGCATCGAGATACGGCCCAGCGACACCCAGTCGCGGTTGGTGGCGGCGGGTTTAAGTACCCGTTCGCCGGTAAAGGGCGCGCCTTCACTGGTCATGCTAACGCCATCTGCAAGTTTGAGCGTGACGGATTTTTTCGCCGCATCAACGGTGATCGTGCCGATAAGCTCAGGCCCCGTGCCTTTGAGTTCAGCGGGAAAAACGATGTCGTTGTTCGATGCCGTGCCGAAGGTATTCACACCCGGCTTCATGATGAAACGGCCTGCAAGTGTCAGCCAGCCGTTGTCGCGCCGCAAGTTTTTTTCCACCGTGTCGCGCCACTGGTTGATCGCATCGACATATTCCGGTTCCGCTGTCTTGGCGGGCGTAACCGGAGCGGCTGCTATACCAAACGAAAACGCGAGTGTCGTAAGGGCGGCGAAAAGTAATGCGTGTTTCATAGGATTTACTCCAATAGTGCAAATGGCAATGATGAAATTATGCCTCGATCAGCGTTCGAACTGGTGTTCGACCTGTTCGGCGGTCATGTCGTTCATGCACTTGAAGTGGCCGAGCGGGCAGACGCGTTGAAAGCATGGGCTGCATTCCAGTTTGAGCGTGACGACACGGGCCCTGGCAGACAGGGGTGGCGTGAACGCGGGCGAACTTGAGCCGTATAGCGCGGTGACCGGCACGCCGACCGCACAGGCGATATGCATCAGACCGGAATCGTTGGTCACGACCTGCGAGGCCAGGCTCAGCAAGTCGATGGCATCAATGAGCGCGGTCTCACCGCAGAGGTTACGGCAGCCATCGTTTGCCAAACGGTTTATCTCGTCACCGACGCCGCGGTCGCCTTTCCCGCCAAACAGCCAGATTTGTTTGCCTTGTTCAGTGAGTGTGCGGGCGAGTTCGGCAAAATGTTTGGCAGGCCAGCGCTTGGCGGGGCCGTACTCGGCACCTGGACAAAAGGCGATGACTGGTTTTTCAAGCGTGAGTTTCAAACGCGCCACGGTACTGGTGCGGTGCCCGATATCGACACGCAACGTTGGCTGTGGCACGGGTTGCGCCAGCGGCTGGCCGCGTGGCTGTGCCAGCGAAGCGAACCGCTCTGCCATCGTCGGCAACGCGCGCTCGTCCAGGTCACGGCAATCATTGAGAATCCAACCGCGCTTTTCGCCGCGAAAACCGGTACGGACAGGGATACGGGCAAACCAGGGAATCAACGCAGACTTGAACGTATTGGGCAGCAGAAATGCCTCGTCGAAATGTTCGCCTGCCAGGCTTTTCCCCAGCGCACGACGAGCCGAAAGCTTGAGCGCGCCATGTCCGAATGGATTTTCGATTACGTTCCCGACCTCGTTCATGCGCGCGTAAACCGGAAGCACCCATTTTGGTGCCAGTACCGTGATCGA
>JAJAYN010000188.1 GCA_026786225.1 Burkholderiales bacterium
AACGCAGTGGCATTGAAGTACTCACCAAGTAGGGGGCAGGACAAACACCGGCACTTGGTACCGGAATCACACCGGTATCTGGCGTCGAATTGCCGTTGCTGTCCAGCAATGTCGTCATGCCGTTCGACGAAAGGATTTGAAATGTCGTATTTGCCGGAAATGTACACTGGCCCAATGCCGGGTTGTTCGCCGGGCTACACGCAGAACCGTTAAGCGGCGTATTGAGAATCGAAACATCGAAGCTATCCGGACCGTTTCCGGTATTCCAGATGTAGTCGATCCACGAAATGGTTTGCCCGGGCGCGGCACTGGCTATTGTTACTGGCTCGCTGTCCGTCAATCCGGTCGTGGTAGACGAGCCATTGGCGGCTACCGACGCGGTTTGCAATACCGAGTAGAGCACGCTGTTTGTGTTGGCTGACGGCACGTTGACGACCTGATTCATCATCGTTATCGTGTTAAAAAAGGTGTACGAATACTGGTATGTCGCTGTATTGGTCGTGATCGGCTGGTTGGCCGGAATCGTCACGGCCAGGTTAGGCGCAATCGTCACTTGAAAGAAAATGTTGCCTGACGTGGAACCCGGTACGGTCGTCACCGTGCTTGCAATCGTGCCACTAATGGGTGTTGCCGGTGCGCTATAGGTGACGCCCGCAGGATCGCCGCCGGCCGCATCTGTCAATGGCGTCACGCCACTGCCACTCCAGCGCCCGGTGCCCGGCACGTACAGCCAACCTGAGGGTAATACATCCGAGATCAGTAAATTATCGCCTTGCACCGTGCCACTGTTCACGTATTCCAAAATCACGTAGAGCGGTCCGGCATTCGGGCTGGCACCGGCCGGAACCGGCGTATAGCCTGGTGGCGGAACGCTTGAAAGTTTCTTTTGTAGCGAAATTGAGGCAACTGCGATCGTCGTCGTATCGGTGCGGGTTTGTGTATTTGGTATTGGCGCGTTGGTATCGGTTGCCGATACGATGATCGTGCCCTGTTGCCCGACAGTGGCACCAACAGGCGTTGTTCCACAAACGACGAAATTGAAAGACAACCCTGCGGCAAGTGGACCGCTTGAGGTGATCGCGATGCCGTTGTCAGGAGAGCCGTTCTGATCCGCGTCCAGGTAATAGATCAAGCCGGTATGCGCAAACATACCACCTGTCGTGGGCGCATTCAGCGCGTAGGTATCCACACCGTTACCCGTATTGGTAATCGTATGCGGATAGCAAACCTGCTGGTTTGGCGAAGCCGATTTCATACCGGTCTGGGTAAGCGTAAACACCTTAACTTGCGCAACCGTCGTTTGTACCGTGTTCGATGTCGATGAACGCGTCGTCGCGGTGCTATCGACATACGTGGCTGAGGCCTGGTTACCGATCACAGCGTCCTTCGGTGCCATCGCTGCGCTAACGCCCGGGGTATGAAGCGCCATTGCGCAAAATACCAGCAAAGTCAGTATGGCAAGCACTGGTGAATTCGCTTGCCGGATTACGGTTTTGAGGTTCATTGAAATACTCCGAGGGTCATGACGGGTGTCGACAGATTGTGAAAGGGTTGAATTCATGTGCAACCGCCCGTAGGGTGGACGGGCGCGAGGTTTGGATTTGCGTTGGTGTTGGCTTTCGCTTTACTTGCCGGCATTGTTCGCGGCGACCGGGCTATCAGCGACTTTGAAGCGTGCGGAAAACGAGATGGGTTTATTTGGCGCCAGTTCACCGGGGTACCAGCGCAGGTATCGATACTCGCTCAGCGGCACGGGCAGTTCAACTTCAACGCCATTGGCCTGCTTTATTTTGCGCGTAAGCGGAAGCGCTGAGAAAGTCTTGCCATCGGTACTCGCCTTCGCGTTTGAGGGCTTAACACTTGCCATGACGAGCTCTGTATTTGGCGGCACCGGGAGCGTCGCTTCAAGCTTTTTCAGTGCGGCCTTGGATGTGTTGGTGTAAGTGGCGACCTCTTCAAGTATTTCGCCCGGTTTTGCGACCGCTGCACTTTCAAGCACCTCGCGGCTACCATCAAGCACAACCTTCGAGCGAACCAGATTGATCTGCAACGGCTCGGCCACGGTTTGCACAGTGGCGGCGGCCTTTTGCGCCGTCGCTTCGGACAGGCACATTGCAAGCAGAATGCCGACGGCAATATGTGAGGTAACAAGTTTCGCTATTCTTTGCATTTTCATCATCCCATGTGCATAACACCAGTACTGCATCAACTTTTCGGAAACTAGTGGCGGCATTATCTGTCCGGCGCGTCCTTTTCTTTGTGACGCAAGTCACCTTTTCACAAAGGTTCACAAAGTTTGTGTCTGGAATTTACAAATAGTTTACAAGGACTTACAGAGATTTTTTCAGGTAATCCCCTAGCTTAACATCGAACTTGGGATTACCTGCGGATTAGCGCTGGTGGCAAAAAAATCGCGTCGTGCGACGCACTCAATCCCAGCCTTACGGCGAATTGCTGTTTTTATTTACCAGCAACGACCATAGCGCCTTGTTACCGCAGGCACTATTGAGATTGGCAACGTGGCCACCGTGCAGGCGCTGCTCGGCGGGGTCGGCGAGCAGTACCTTGAGCGACGCCGGACGCGTCGCCATAGCAAGGCTGATCTCCGGCGACGTCGCGCCTGTATCGAGCCCAATGGCAAGGCTGTCTTGCCCCCGGGTCATCGCGATGTAGACATCGGATAACAATTCTGCGTCTAGCAGCGCGCCATGAACCGTACGGGCACTGTTGTCCACTTGGTACCGGTCGCATAGCGCATCGAGGTTGTTGCGCTTGCCAGGATGTAAATCTCTTGCCATCGCCAGCGTATCGGTAATGGTGCAATTGCCGGTCACGGGCGGCTTCTTGATACGCTTCAATTCAGCGTTCAGGAAGCCGATGTCGAAAGGTGCGTTATGAATGATGAGTTCCGCACCATCGATGTAGGCCAGAAATTCATCGGCTATCTCGGCAAATTTTGGCTCATGCGTCAGGTCAGCCAGGGTGATGCCGTGCACGGCTGTGGCACCCGGGTCGATATCACGTTCGGGATGCATGCGTTTGTAGAAGTTATTTCGCGTGAGCCGACGATTGACCATCTCCACGCAGGCGATTTCGATAATGCGATGGCCCAAGGCCGGATCAAGCCCGGTGGTTTCGGTATCCAGAACGACTTGCCGGCTCATCCTCCACCCTTGCGCGCATTCGCCAGCACCGCCGCCACACCCCGATTCGCGAGCTGATCTGCCCGTTCGTTTTCAGGATGGCCCGCGTGCCCCTTCACCCACCGCCATTCAATCTTGTGCCCTGCCGCGAGCTGATCCAATGTTTGCCAGAGATCTGCATTCTTGACTGGTTTCTTGTCGGCAGTCTTCCAGCCGTTTCGCTTCCAGCCGTGGATCCATTCGCTGATGCCTTTTTGCACATACGAGGAGTCTGTAAATACGACCGCGTCGCACGTGCGCGAGAGTGTTCGCAGCGCCTCGATCACCGCGGTCATCTCCATACGATTGTTGGTTGTATTGGCAATGCCGCCAAATATTTCTTTCTCGGTCGCGCCAAAACGGAGAATCGCGCCCCAGCCGCCGACGCCCGGGTTACCTTTGCAGGCCCCATCGGTGAAAATCTCCACCACGATTTATTTCACCACGCGCAAATGACCGGGATGGCCCGTGCTGCGCATGACACCCGGCAGTTGCCCATCAGGTGTTGTATGCGACTGCTCGTATCTTGCGACCGCCGCAAACTTGCGCTCTTTCATCTTTTGATCGCTCCATGCCGGCGCGATCAGGCGCATGCCGCGCACACGCTTGATCGCCTCGAGCATGTATACGCCACCCGCCACACCCCACCAGCGGTCACCAGATGCCTCCATAAAACCAAAACGCCGCTGCCATTTTTCAGTTTCGCAAGGCGGAATGTAGCAGGCGAGTTGGCCAGACACAGGCTCCAGCCCAAGCAACTGCAGCCAATCCTTGATCCGCACAAGCGAGACAAATTGCCCCTGCCACGGGTAACCATTTGAAGACCAAAGCCTGCGATTGCCAAACAGGCTCCACGGATTGAATCCGACCACCAATACCCTGCCTTCCGGTCTCAGCACGCGATCAATTTCGCGAAGCACCTCGTGTGGATTTTCGCTGAACTCAAGTACGTGCGGCATCAGGCAAAGATCCACACTTTGGGTGTCGAACGGCAGTTCGTGAAAATGCGCTTGCACATGATTGCGTTGGACCACCGCTTCGGGGGAAACCGTGACACGATGGACGATGCGCGATTCTCGAAGCAGATCAATCTTCGGCAAGCCGAGCTGGATGGCATGAAAGCCGAATATGTCGGGTGTAACGCGATCCAGCCAAGCTTGCTCGCGCGCCAACAAATAGGCACCGAGCGGCGATTGAAACCAGTCATGTAAACTTTCGTGCGTCATGACTTTATTTTAACGGATTCCGCGCGACCCCTATGGCAGCAATCAGTGTTCACCCGATATCCGCGTTCCAGGATAACTATCTCTGGATCATTCAAAACGGCAGTCACGCCGCTATCGTCGATCCGGGTGACGCGACGCCTGTCATCGAGTACCTCGGCACGAACGACTTGCAGCTTTCGGCCATTATCTGTACACACCATCATGCCGATCATGTGGGCGGTGTCGAGCACTTGCTCGATGTTCTGAACCTGCGCGGCAAAATTCCTGTTTTTGGTCCTGCCAGCGAACGCATTCCTGCGCGAACAAAGGCGTTGTCGGAAGGCGACCGTATCGCCGTTCCAGGTATCGGCCTCACGTTCGACATTCTGGACGTCCCTGGCCACACCGCCGGACACATCGCGTATTTCGGTCACGGCATGCTGTTTTGCGGCGACACACTCTTTGCCTGTGGATGCGGGCGTTTGTTTGAAGGGACTGCCGCGCAGATGACCGCGTCACTCACCAAATTAAAACACTTGCCACCCGAGACCAAAGTCTATTGCGCGCACGAGTACACCATGGCCAATATCAAATTCGCCGAAGCCGTTGAACCGGACAACGGCGACCTCAAATTGCGCAAGGCATTTTGCGCAGCGAAGCGGCATCGCAATCTGCCGACTGTCCCCTCTACCATCCATCTTGAGCTCGCCACCAACCCCTTCCTGCGCTGGGATCAGCCTGCCGTCCAGGCCGCAGCCTCCCTCAGACTCAAACGCGATATTGGCAGCAACCCGGCGCCTGCACTGGTATTCGGGGCAATTCGCGAATGGAAAAATACCTTCTGACCATGACCAAACCTTTTAACATCTTGCCGGCAAGTGAATCTGACGTCGCCACCATTCTCGATCTTATCGGTCAGCTTGCGGTGTATGAAAAACTGGCGCATATGGTCACGGGTAATGAAGCCATGCTACAGGCGGCACTATTTGGCCCGACGCCTTCATGCGAGTGTGTGATCGCGCGTGACGGCGACAAGCCGATCGGCTTTGCATTGTTCTTCACCACATTTTCGACTTTTCTTTGCAAACCGGGCTTGTATCTGGAAGACCTGTTCGTGGTTCCAGCCGCCCGCGGGCATGGTCACGGCAAGGCGTTGCTGAAATATCTGGCCGCGCTCGCTGTCGCGCGAGACTGCGGCCGCTTCGAATGGCGCGTGCTCGACTGGAACACGCCGTCGATTGAATTTTACAAATCGCTGGGCGCGAACATCATGCCGGAGTGGCATTTAGTACGGATGACGGAGGCGGAGATTTCCAAGCTGGCCGGAATAGCCGAGTAAACATTCAAACACCAGCGCTGGCGGGCTTTTTCAGGCATTTTTGGTCCAAGAATCCCGCCAATGCTGGAGTTCTCCTTATTTATGCTGGTATACAGCGTCCCGCTGTCATGCTGTTTTAGCGCGCCGCCGCGTCCGCTATCGTTTTCCTGAGCGTCGCCCAGCCTGCCACCGGAATACGTGCAACCGGCAATGCACGCGCATTGGCATCTGGCCTGAACACGATGATCTCACCCAGCTGTAGGTGTATCCATTCGTCTTTTTTTCGGGAGCCGTGCAAGTGCGAAACCAGCAAAGTGTTCTTTCCCGTCGCCGGTGTTTCGTTCAAGCGTCTGGTGCGCGCGGCGCCGATGTCAAAACCTTCCCGGGGCGCGACGGGATTCAGGTC
>JAJAYN010000189.1 GCA_026786225.1 Burkholderiales bacterium
ACCTTGGCACCGGCTTCGGAAAGCTTGAGTGCCGTTGCTTCACCAATACCTGAGGTGCCGCCGGTAACGACCACGACCTTGCCTTTGATCTTGCCTTCCAGCGTACGGTCGATAAACAGATCAGGATCGAGATGACGTTCCCAGTAATCCCACAGCCGCCAGGCGTAGGATTCGAGCTTTGGCACACTGATACCGGAGCCCTTTAGCGCCTTGACGGTATCGCGGTTATCAAATTTGGTCGGGTAGCTGATGAAGCTGAACACGTCTTTGGGTATACCCAGATCATTGAGAATCTGATTGCGAGCACGGCGCACCGGCGCAACTGACATCAAGCCGTCGAGCACATAGCTGGGTATAAAGCTCAACATCTTTGCGTTCACCCGCATCGTCATCTGTGGCGCGTGTGCCGCCTTGCAGAATAGATTCAATATTTCGCCGATACGCATCGGCTCAGGGTCGGTCAGATGGAAACACTCCCCGTCCAGGCCTTTCTTGTGAGCAATATGGTCCATTGCGTCGACCACATAATCGACCTGGATCACATTGAGCTTGCCGCCTTCTATGCCAATCGTCGGCATCCATTGCGGCAATGTGTCGCGCATTTTTTGAATCAGCTTGAAGAAATAGTATGGCCCGTCGATCTTGTCGATCTCGCCCGTTTGCGAATGCCCCACCACCATGCCGGGACGATAGACGCGCCACGGCACTTTGCATTCGTTGCGCACGATGCCTTCAGAGTCGTGCTTGGTACGGAAGTAAGGGTGATCGAGTTCTTCGGCTTCTTCGAACATATCCTCGCGGAAGGTGCCGTCGTAGAGACCGGCAGCGGCGATTGAACTGGTGTGCTGAAAGCAACCCGCTTTAATCGCCTCGGCAAATTCAACCGCGTTGCGTGTGCCGTCGATGTTGGCGGTCTGTTGGCTGGCCGCGTCTGCAGAGAGATCGTAAATCGCGGCGAGGTGAAAGAGATGCTTTACCTTGCCCTTTAACTTTGTCATATCCGCTGCGGCCACACCTAACTTCGCCTTGCCCAGATCACCGACAATCGGGACCACGCGCTTTTGCGATGCCGGCAATCCCCACCATGGATATAGCGCTTCGAGTTTCTTGATGGAATTTTTACGCACCAGCACGTAGATTGTGCCTTCGCGCTTCAGCAAGTTTTTGACCAGAAATTTGCCGATAAATCCGGTAGCGCCGGTGACGAAGTAGGTCATGGTGGTGTTTCCTCCAAAGAAATGATTAGCCGTTATTTTTATAGCGGGCTGACTGCCCACAATTTGCACTCGATGAAATCATACACTGCGGGCGCAGCGGCGGTCAGGCAAGGGCACCAACATTTTTGACTGCGCGCCCTAATGTTGCACCGCCGCATTGCATTCCCGGGGTTCTTTAGTGTGAACCCTCTAATCGCCATGCATAAACTTCGTTCAATACCAGCACATACATTCGCCGATAAACCTTCCACAGGAGTTTCCAACATGGCTACCAAACGAATCGTAAAAAAAGCAGTTGCGCAAACCAAAGCGCGCGCCACTACCGCTACGCGTACCGTACGTAAAGTCATCAAGTCCAACAAGCCCGTCATCACCGTCAATGCCAATCCGGTCAAGAAAGCGGTTCTCGCCGGTCTGGGCGCAGCCGAGCGCATGCAGAAGCGCGTGAAAAGCCAGGGCACCAAGATATACGGCGGCATGGTGGATGTCATCTCGCGTGAATCCGGTCGTCTGAGCGGCTTTGGTAACGACACCGCGAAAGCATTTGCCAAAAAAGCCAGTCTGTTCGTTCGCGAAGGCAAGAAAATACAATCCAATGCCGAAGCGGTCGCCACAGCCAAAGCGCTGGAAGTGACCAAAGAAATCAAAGCACTGGCGGCAAAGTCGGAAAAGGCATTCAAGAAAAACGTCAAAGGTACCGTGAACACGACGATGGCCAATGCCAAGGATGGCTTTACCAAGCTTGAGCACGTTTTTGAAGCGCGCGTTGCCAGGACGCTGAATACGTTCGGCATCCCGTCCAGCCAGAATGTGCGCGAACTGCAATCCCGCATGGCCGACCTGCAAAGAGCGCTGGTGCAACTGAACAAGCGCGGCGCTCGCGCGTAGTGCGTTCGTCCCGGCAGCATGCTGGGATAGAATTGAAGCCAGCATCAAAAGACGGGGGATATCAGGTGATGTTCCCCATTTTTTCATCGCGAAAAAATACAATATTTCGGAGACTGTGTGCGCACATCTGGCCAGCAAAAAGTCGGCGGCTCTGTCTTGTTTTCGCGCCCAGCGCGTGATCCTGTGCAAGCAGCAGGTGCTGAAGTGGCGAAGGGTGATTCCAGAAAGTCGGCAATGTCGGCGAAGAAAAAAATCGGCCTGGCCCTTGCGGGCGGCGGTCCACTCGGGGCGATGTATGAAATCGGCGTGCTCATGGCGCTGGATGAGGCGCTTGAAGGCCTGAACCTCAATGAGATCGACATTTACGTCGGCGTCTCCGCTGGAAGCTTCATTACCGCCGGCCTCGCAAACCAGCTCACGCCCGCCGAAATCTACCGCCTCTTTATCGAGAACAAAGCGACCGACAAGAAAACCGGCGCACTTAAACCCGAAGTATTCCTGAGACCTGCCACCCGCGAATATTGGCGCAGCGCGAAGCTGGTCCCGCGTCTCGCCGCGAAAGCGGTCTGGGACTACGTCTCGCGCCCCTTATCGGGCAGCTTGATGGGGAGCTTCGGCATACTGGGCAAAGCGTTGCCGACGGGAATATTTGATAACCACGCCATCCGCGAATTTTTGCGCAAGGTATTCAACGAACCGGGGCGCACCGACGACTTTCGACAACTGAAACACCAGCTCTTTTCCGTTGCAACCGATCTCGATACCGGCGAATCGGTGCGCTTCGGTGGTCCGGGATATGACCATGTGCCCATCTCCAAAGCCGTGCAGGCCAGCGCAGCGCTGCCTGGTTTGTTCCCGCCGGTGCGCATCGGCGGCCGCTATTACGTCGATGGGGCATTAAAAAAGACACTGAATGCGTCAGTCGCGCTCGAAGCAGGCGCGCAACTGGTGCTATGCGTGAACCCGCTGGTGCCGTTCGACGCCAACCTGGCAAAGAGCCGCGCCGGTGCGAACCAGCAGTCGCGCATGAAACAGCTTGTCGAAGGTGGGTTACCGGCGGTGCTTGCGCAAACCTATCGTGCCGTCATCCATTCGAGGATGCACGTGAGCCTCGCCAACTACGTGACGCAATACAAAAACGCTGATGTCGTTTTATTCGAGCCGCGCAGCGACGACGCTGAAATGTTTTTTACCAATATTTTCAGCTATGCCACCCGTCGCCAGGTGTGTGAGCATGCCTACCAGCGAACGCGGCAGGATCTGTTGAAACGCCATTTTGAGCTCGAACCGATTCTGGAGAAGTACGGCATTAGCATGAATCTCGACGTGCTTCGCGACGAAAAGCGCACGCTCGACCACGGCCTGTTCAAACGCAGCCGCAAGCTGCGGCGTGAGGAGCGGCTATTGGGTGCGACGCTGGATCTATCGGATGCGATTTCGGATCTTGAACGCTGGGTCGGAAGATCGTCGACGAAGGCGCGCACGGCATAGCGGCCCCGCAAAACACGATGTGGATCGCCGTCTGGCGAGCCTTTCCAGGCAAAAAGGCGCTGAAATGCCCGTGGATAGGCAATCTATACATTTACTTGTGCGGGTCTGGTGCCAGCCTAGCGCGTATTGCCGACGCGCCTTAGCCGGATGAGTACGAACCCGCAAATGACCGAGAATCCAGCGAACCAGAGCAGCGACCAGACCGGCACGCTGATCCCAAAAATCGGCGGGACTTTATCGGCGCAACCGCCATACGCCGCCAGAAATTCCGGCCACCAGGCGCGCATCGGCAGGGCATAAACGATCTGCCCGACCAAATCAGTATCGCAGCTCGTCATGGTGTCGCCTTTGGTGACCTGCCACAGTGCCAGTCCCGCACCAATGGCGGCAAATACGTCCAACACCACGGCAGCCACCATCGCGAACAGGCGATCGTGGCAAATGGCCGCAGCGGCCAGCGCGACGACGGCAATGGCCATATACACGTAACGTTGCAGGATGCAAAGCGGGCAGGGCTGCAACTGGCCGGGGCCGTATTGCAGAAAATAGGCCGCACCCAGCAAAGCCAGGCAACTCACGCCAATGGCGGTGAAGATCCATCGCGACGACGATACCGTCAATATTGATTTAGTCATGCAGCATGGAACTCAAACCAGCACCCTTAGTTCCCGCAGCATGACCGATAGCATCGCCAGATCGCTTTCACGTGCCGATTTCAAATCGGCCATCACTTCGCGCATACGCGTGAGCGCCTTGTCGTGATGCTTCTCCCAAGCCTGAATCAATGCAGCAGAATCGGTGAGGTCGGGCGAGTGCTTCAACACACCACTTGCAAGCTGGCGTTGCAAATTCGCGAGGTCATCGCGCATCGCTGCACGCGCCATCGCCTGCCAGTGCGACTGATACGGGAGGTTGGCGACCTGTCCGGCCAGCCAGCGCAGGCCCAGCTTTCCGGCCAATGCAAAATACACGGCCGCCGCCAACGGGACTTCTCGTTTGAGTTCATGCGATACCTCGACGATATCGAGCACTGAGTACATTGCATCCAGGCGCGCGGCCGCACTGGCCAGATCGGCAGGCACGCTCTTGCCGACGAGCTTGGCCTCACTTTCCTGTAGCGCTGTCAAATCCTCAAGCGAAAGAAATTCCGGCAGACGATCCGAGACGGTCGCCACGCCTGCTGCGAAGAACGCCAGTACTTTCGCAATCGGCATACGGTCGGTGCGACGGCGCAGGAACCAGAGGGTGCCACGCAGTACCAGCCGACCGGTGTCGATAAGCATTTCATTCTGCGCCGCCGCGGGAACCTTTCCATCGAGGGCATCGATGCGGTTCCACAAATCGCCAACCACAAAAGTATCGCGAGTGAGGATGAAACAACGAACCACTTCCGGTGCGGTGGCACCGGTTTCTTCCCGCATGCGATGAACGAATACACTGCCGGTGCGGTTGATCGTGCTGTTGGCGATTTCGGTCGCAATGATTTCGCGTTTGAGCGGATGCTTTTGCATCACCCCCGTGTATTTATGCTGCAATGCGGTCGGGAAATACGTGATGAGCGCATCGGCGACATATTTGTCGTCGATAAGATCGGACTTCAGCAATTCGTCGAATAATTCCATCTTGCTGTAGGCCAGCAACACTGCACGTTCCGGCGAGGTTAGCCCCTGTTTCCTGGCTTTGCGCGCAGTCATTTCCTCATCGCTGGGCAGGTATTCCACCGCGCGATTCAGCCGGCCGGTTTTCTCCAGGTGTCGAATGAAGCGCGCCTGCGCATCGATCAGTTTCTCGCCACGCACACCGGAAACAGAAAGTGTCTGCGTCTGGAAATAATTATCCTTAAGTACCAGTTGCCCCACCTCGTCGGTCATCTCGGCTAAGAACGCGCTGCGATCTTTTTCGGCGAGTTTGCCCGCATCGACAATTGCGCCGACCAGAATCTTGATGTTGACTTCGTGATCCGAACAATCGACACCAGCAGAGTTATCAATGGCGTCGGTGTTGATACGTCCGCCGTTCTGGGCGTACTCGATGCGGCCCAGTTGTGTAAAGCCGAGATTGCCGCCTTCGGCCACCACCTTGCAGCGCAATTCGTTGCCGTTGATTCGCAGCGCGTCGGTGGCCCGGTCGCCGACTTCAGCATTGGACTGGTAGCTCGCTTTTACATAGGTTCCGATGCCGCCGTTGTAGAACAAATCCACCGGCGCTTTGAGGATGGCGCGCATCAACTCGACTGGCGTCATGGTGTCAGCATCGGTGTGGAAGTCCAAAAGATCCTTCACTTCAGGCGTGATTGTGATGGTCTTGGCACCGCGCGAGTAAATGCCACCACCCGGTGAAATCAGCGT
>JAJAYN010000190.1 GCA_026786225.1 Burkholderiales bacterium
CCAGCTGATTGAGCGCGTGCTTGTATGAATCCCGCTTGAATTCGATTACCGTATCGAGCGGCACCCAGTAATCGTGCCAGCGCCAGGCGTCAAATTCGGGGTGGGTGCTGGCCCGCAGCCGGATATCGTGGTCGCGCCCGACCAGCCGCAGCAAATACCAAATCTGCTTCTGGCCCTTGTAGGTGCCACGCCACTCGCGCTTTACCCAATGCGTCGGTACGTTGTAATGCAGCCAACCCTTGGTTCGGCCCAAAATACGCACGTGCTCTCGCAGCAAGCCTGTTTCTTCTTCCAGTTCGCGAAACATCGCGTCTTCAGGGCTCTCGTTAAACTTGATCCCGCCCTGCGGAAACTGCCACGCATGTTCCTTGATGCGCTTGCCCCAAAACACCTCGTTCTTCGCATTGCAAAGGACGATAGCGACATTTGGGCGATAACCGTCTCGGTCAATCATGGCCCAAGCCCTTCCAATTCAAAAGTTAAAGTAATTCTTTCACAAATTGTGATATGTGACTAGCCATAAAGTTCGATTGGACGCCGGGTGGCCGTGTAAAATGTTGGGCAACCCGCCAAAAAAATAGTAGAAAACACCAATAAATCATGCGCTTATCCAATTTTTTCCTTTCGACTCTCCGCGAAGCGCCCGCCGACGCCGACGTGGTTTCACAAAAACTGATGCTGCGTGCCGGCATGATCAAAAAACTGGCATCTGGCATCTACACCTACATGCCGATGGGTTTGCGTTCGATCCGCAAGATCGAAAAGATCATTCACGAGGAAATGGCGGCGGCCGGTGCGGTGGAATTGCTGATGCCGGTCATCCAGCCTGCCGAGTTGTGGATGGAAACGGGGCGCTGGCAGAAATACGGACCGGAACTCATGCGGGTGAAGGATCGACACGGTCGCGATTTTATTGTGCAGCCGACATCCGAGGAAGCGGTGACGGATATTGCGCGCAATGAAATCAAGAGCTATCGCCAGTTGCCGGTAAATTTTTATCACATCCAGACCAAATTCCGCGATGAACGTCGGCCACGATTTGGCGTGATGCGGGGCCGCGAATTCACCATGAAAGATGCGTACTCTTTCGACCGCGACGAGGCAGGTGCCGCCAAAAGCTACGATGCCATGTTCAAAGCCTATCAGCGCATTTTCACCCGCATGGGACTGAATTTCCGTGCGGTCAAGGCTGATACCGGTGCCATCGGCGGGTCGCGTTCTCACGAATTTCAAGTAATCGCAGACACCGGCGAGGACGCGATTGCGTTTTGCCCGGACTCAGACTTTGCCGCCAATATTGAACTTGCCGAAGCGCTGCCTTTGCTGACCACGCGCGCATCACCTGCGCAGGCGATGATGAAAACATCTACGCCAGGCAGAGCCAAGTGCGAGGACGTAGCTACCTTGCTCAATCTGCCGCTCGCACAAACCGTGAAGTCCATCGTGCTGGCCGCCGAGAAAGCGGATGAAAAAGGCAATCCGCTTGCCGCTGAGGTGTGGCTGCTGCTATTGCGCGGCGACCATGAGTTGAACGAAATCAAAGCCGCCAAAATTGCAGGTTTGAACAAGGGCTTCCGCTTCGCGACCGAGAGCGAAATCGTCGAGCATTTTGGTTGTAAACCTGGCTACCTCGGCCCCATCGGCCTCAAAAAACCCGTGCAGCTCGTCGTCGACCGTACGGTCGCCAACATGCGCGATTTCGTCTCCGGTGCCAATGAAGAAGACTTCCATTTCACCGGCGTTAACTGGAGCCGCGACCTGCCCGAACCCGCACTGGTCGCCGACATTCGTAATGTCGTCGCCGGTGACCCCTCGCCGGACGGCAAGGGCGTTCTCGAAATCCAGCGCGGCATCGAAGTGGGACATGTGTTTTATCTGGGCACCGTTTACTCCGCACCCATGAAGGCAACCTTTCTCGACGAAGACGGCAAGCCGAAATTGCTTGAAATGGGCTGCTACGGCATTGGCGTCACCCGTCTGCTCGGCGCGGCCATTGAGCAGAACCATGACGACAAAGGCATCATCTGGCCGGATGCCATTGCACCGTTCGAAGTCGTGATCTGCCCACTCGGTTACGACCGCAACGAGGCCGTAAAGGCTGCCGCCGATCACCTGCACAAAGAGCTAATGGCTGCAGGCATCGACGTGATACTCGATGACCGTGGCGAGCGCCCCGGCGTGATGTTTGCCGACTGGGAATTGGTCGGTGTGCCACATCGCGTCACCGTTGGTGACCGCGGGCTGAAGGAAAACAACGTCGAATATCAGCATCGGCGCGATGAAAAAGCCACTGTAGTGCCAGTGCCGGTCATTGCACACCTGGTGAAAAGCAAAATTGCCCGGCTGGCTGCAGCGCCAAGCGAATAACGTAAAACCAGCATTGGCGCGCGTTTCCAGACGAAAACGCCCGGTAAAGCCCGCCAATGCTGGCGTTTTTATATTTTCTCGCCAGCCACGACGCGTGCCAGCAATTGCCTGGTGACAGGGCCGGTCTTCTCAAAGACGACTTTGCCATCCGGTGCGTAAATGATTGTTTTGGGCAAGCCTTTGACTTTGCCGAAGAACTTCTCGGTCGCAGCATTGCCGAGTACCAGCGGATAGGTGTGACCGACCTTTTTGGCAAAAGCTTTGATCTTGCGATCATCTGCCGCAGTCGGTTTGTCGCCTTCCACCCAATCCAGTGCGATTCCCACGACGCGCACTTTTTCCCCCTGGTCTTTGGCGAACTCGGCGATATCGGGAATTTCCTTCACACAGGGCGCACACCAGGTCGCCCAAAAATTTACGACCACCCATTTGCCCTTCAAATCGCTCAGACGTTGAGATTGGCCAGCGGTATCCTTCAAATCAAATGCGTCCGCAGCCAAAACTGTGAACCACGTCACAGCAATGCACAACAATTGTAGATAGAGTGCGCGCGAGCGTTGGCAACGGGACATGGTTCTCTCTGATAAACTGAAAAAAACGATAATACTGGCCTTTTCGGCTTTCGCGCGCGGCACACTCTTTTTGACGACCAACTGACGTCAGAAGTCAGAACTTTACAAAATTCATTGGGGGACACATGGCGTTGAGCCTTTCAGTACCGATTTCCACGCGACCGTTGCCGAAGGAAATCGAGACCAATCCGAAAAAAGCCCGTGGCTGGATTGAGTCGCTGCCCCTGACAAAGACTTTTGAGGCAGCGCGCATGGTTGGGCAAACCATCGAGGCGTTAAATTGCGCAAAAATGCCCGGCGAAGATCGTGCTGCGCTGGTCGATGTATACCGTCCGGTCATCGAAGTATTGCTCGATGAACTCGAGGCCATTTATGCCTACAGTGTCTTGCCGCTACCAGCCAAGCAGCGCGAGGCGTTCGACTTAGCACGTGACCTGCGCACGCAATGTGCGACCGCATACAAGCTGCTGCTACTTGAGAAATCCGGCAAGCTGATCATGTTCAACGCCAAGAAATACCTGCCGGCGGCGATGTACTGGGCGATGCATTACCTGCAGTCGCAGCTGCTGCAAAGTTACAAGACCTACCATCCCTGTCCTGCGGGCGTCTGGCAGGAATTGCATTCGCTATACCTCTATGCCGATGAACAGGGACTGCTCGCCGAAATCGGCGACGTGGAAACAAAATCGACCATGCAGGATCTTTACACCGACGTGCTGATGATCTCGCTCGCGGATCCTTACCGGCTAATGTTCAAGGAGGTCGATAAAGTTCAGGACATCCTGAAGCAGAACCGCGGCCTGATCGATATTCGCACCAGTAACGAAGGCCTCAATTTGCAGCGCCTTTTTGTCGCTGCACTCGACGGTGATCAACCGCCGAAAGTACTTATCCAGGGCATGCCGCCGCCAGCAGGACAAATACTGCGGCTGATCGACCCAACAAGACTGGTCGATAAAATACAGCAGCGCATTCGTGCACAGAATGGGGCGGGCGGCAATGTCGCAGCCAAGAGCCGCGCTACCCACGATCTGACCGATCTCCAACAGCGGCTCGTTCGCCTTTGGGGTGACCCGCCAAAAAGACAGTCACGGCGCAACCCCGCCGATGCGTCGATTGCCCTCTGTGGTGGCATTAAGGGCATCGCCTATTTCACCGATCTGGCCGCGAACGAAGACCCGGAAGCGGATGCAAAAGCCATCCGTGACGGCGATACCATTCCGCTTCTGAAAATTCCGCAGGACCCGATGTCGCAAATGGTCGGCGTCGAGCAATGGCATGTGCTCAATCAAAGCG
>JAJAYN010000191.1 GCA_026786225.1 Burkholderiales bacterium
CCGATGAGGAGCGCAGGTGCAAAGAAGATAATGCTCATCGCCATCGTGCTGCCATTCACATTGAGTGGCAGCAAACCGTAGATCTTTTTTCCATCGGGCGCTGTCGCCATGAACTCGTATTGTCCGGTCGCCTTCGAAGACAGATCCTCCGAGCGTGGCAACTCTGTGCGAGCGATACCGCGGTTTGCCAGCGTCGTGCCAGGGGATGCCCACTAAAGACGCGTGACAGTGGAGCATCCCGCCAATGCGGCGATGGCGAAAGCGACGACGATGCGCCTTGCTATGTTGGCTGCCGAAGACATGAATGATTTCCCTTTTTGACAATAGTCGGCAGGGTATCAGAGTACGGGTGCGGGGCGGGTTCTTCTTTTTAGGTTACGTTGCCCATCGTGCAGCGGGCCCCGGTCCTCACATGACCAATGCGTCTGGCGTCCCGCTACTACTCCCGAGTGTACGTTTGACCCTGCTGAAGCCAGTCAGGGGTTTAATCCAACACTAAATTCAATATCTGCAGCAAGTCGATTGGCTTGATCGCGTTGGACGGTGCGGATGCAGAACCGGTGCCGACACTATTGCTTGCGGCCGCCGTGCACGTGTAAATCCTGCCGATACTCAGCCCGGTGACTTGAACGGACGTCGCCGGAGCAGTCGCGGTATTCGAGGCGGTCACGCCGCCGTTCGATGAAGTGCATGTTGCCGAATATCCAGTAATCGCCGCACCACCTGTATTGGTGGGCAGACCGAACGTCACACGGATGGCTGCATATCCGGTAGACGCTGAAACGGCCGTCGGAGCAGTAGGTGCGCCGTTCCCAGAGGTCACCGTGAATATTCCATTCACGCCGCCCACGGTAAGGGTCGCCGATGTACTCGTTGCGGGTGCCGCAGAGGCAGTCACGCGAATGCGCACGGGCTGGCCGTTGATGACGCTACCAGCAGCGCTGGTGAACGCGCCGCCGTTGATCGAATATTCCCCGCCCGTAATCGATATCGCCGCGGCAGAGGTGATGCCGGTAATGGAAACTGAGCCCGATATCACCTGTGAGCTCGGCGGAGCACCCGACTGTGCAAGTAAAAGTATCTCGTCTGGCACCGTGCGGACAATGTTGGTGCTGACCAGTTCGTGGGCTACGCCAAAGCCATCGACCCGTTTTACGATTCCTATGCCCGCAACCAGCCAGTAGGTGTCAGAGGTGTCGCCTCTGGAGTTTGAGCCCGAGAATGTCCACTGCAGCCGCACCTTCGCCGCATCGAACTGGCCTGCAGGTACGGTCACCCGTTCTATCGACTGAAACGTTGAGGTAGTCGAATAGTTGAACTGCAAGCTGCCGCACGCTGAATCCGTCGTCACGTTTCCGTATGAGTAGTACGCCTGCCCCAATGTAAAGCCAGGTGAAAGAATTACCACCGGGCTGCTATAGGTGTCTATTTCAGCGACGGTGCCGCAGCCGGCGACGAAACCCGGCGGGAAATAAGTGCGATGCTGCCGCAAACCTAACGACGCGTCATTCGAGAAGTAGGTGGTGGAGCCGTCGAGTGCGTCTTGCAAGCCGAGCGTCGAGACGCCGTTGACAATCTGTGAAGTCGTAATCGTGGCCGTGCCACTTACGCCATTTCTGCGCATCACCCACGTGTTGCCGGGGGTGAGCGGAAAGTACTGGGTCGGGTTAATCGTCTGCGCCATTGTGCTTACGCTAAACGTTGCACTTACACCTCCCACCGTCAAGGTTGCGTTCAGCTGTGTTGCGTAATTCGGAGACGACGTCATGCGCACCACCACGCTCTGCCCGTTCACAATGGTGCCCGGATTCGCAGTGAAAGCACCACCATCGATGCTGTACTCGCCCGCGGTGACCGAAATGGCGACCGGGACACCAATACCGGTTATGGTGATGGCGTCGGATACTTGCACGCTGCTGCGTGGAACATTGGACTTCGAGTTAATGAAGAAGTTATTGGGCGTGCTGCTTACAAAGGTGGTTGCCGACGCCGTGGCCGATGGCGCCGAGCAATTATTCGCTGAGTCGCACGCTTTGACTGAGTACGTGTACAAGGTCGAACCAGCGAGCCCGGTGTTCGCGTAGCCGACGTCTGGAGGATAAGCGCTCCCGAGGTAAGAACTACCCCGGTAAACTTGATAGTAGTTGATGCCGACATTGTCGGTGGACGCATTCCACGAAATATTGATGCGCGACGAACTGATCGCTGTTGCCGTCACGCCGGTCGGTACGGTCGGTGCCTGAACATCGGGTACGTTGATCGTGATCTGCGTTGATTCCACGCTTTCCCCGGAAGCGTTGTATGCCGTCACCACCAGATAATGGTTACCGGCCGACAATCCAAGCGCCGTGTGCGGGCTGGTGACATTGAGGCGACTTTGACCACCGAGCAACGACGCGTAGCTAGCCTTTGTCACGCCCGCTGCCTTCGCCATGTAAATGTTATAGCCAGTTGCACCGGCAATTCCGGCCCAGCTCACGACGACATCGGTCGTTCCCTGAGTGACTAGCGCAGTCACGCCGACTGGCGCAGGCGGGATGCCGCAGGTGGCGCTCGCGAAAGTCAAGTGATGCAGCAAATTCTGCCCGGCGTCGAATGCCCAGAAATCCTGTCCATTTGGGTTCAATGCATAGACAGTCGTGTCAAACCCCACACTGCCCATCAGGTTGCCATTCAGGGCGTCAAAGAACTTTCCATTGCCAAATGCAATACTGCCAGTTGCTGCGTAAATCGGCTCAGCAAAGACGCGGCGGCTGTATGTGACATCGAGCGGATCGACCTGTAGCCGCCCATAATAAAAGGCGCTGGCATCAGTTGCCAAAGCGACGTTGGTGCCATTGTCGTTGACAGTTCCATAACCACTCGAGGCTTCCCGTTTTACAAAATCATTCCCGACAAGTCCAAACGCCTGGATCACTCGGGAACTCAAACCGCTTCCATGCAACAGTCGCCCGGTATTCACGTCATATCGAAAGTCACCGGAATAGACGCCTGCGTAGTAGCCTGGACCATAAGACGATCCGCTGGATGTGTTTAAAGGAACGACCGCAGTGCCAGTGCCCCAGGCGTTGTTGGTAAACGTCACCCATTGATCGGCTGACTTTAGAATAAACTGCTCGTCCGAGACAGGCTGGATTCCACCTGCGATGTAAGCAGTTTTTGATTGCCAGGCGCCATTGGTCAGATCGAGTCGATGAACCCGGCTGGTTGGTACTGGCATTCCAAAGCCAAAGTTTTCGCCACCATAGTCCGCGCCGAAAACATAGCGCCCGCTGGGGGATATCGCCATGTCTGCAAAGTTCGCGACGGGAACACGATTGGTCGATTGTGTCGTCGCGACATCAATCAATGCAATCGCGCTGCCGGTATTGCGCACTATCAGACGCCCATAGGTAGGCGAATAAATCATTTGCTTTACATTGGTCGGCGGGGTGAGTGTGCCAAGGGAATTGACCGTCGTGCAAGTCTGCGCGTAGGCCGCTGGCATGCACAAAAAGGCCACTTGGAGAACGGCAAACCGCAGCAGAAATGCAGGCGTTGCGAGCGCTTTGATTGCGCGATGCATCGCTATTGGGGCCGGCATGTTGCGCGCCGGGATTTGGTTTCCGTTGGCAGCCGTGGCCTCGGCAACGCGATTTCTTATAAGAGATTGCAACGCGCTCAACATTGAGTTTCCGTCCAATTGATTGAGTGCACATTATAGGTTACGCAGCACCGCAGATTGGAATAAAACAGGTCTACATCATTTACAATTGTAAACTCGGTTTACGGCCTGCCGGCGAAATCCGGGTCGTGAAATATGCGTTTTCGTGTTCGGAAAAGATACTCGGGTGGGGGGTGGCATTTTTTTTGGAACGCTTCGTTTCTGGGCGG